>CAZVCF010000008.1:17648-27930 GCA_964626355.1 uncultured Gammaproteobacteria bacterium | reverse complement strand
TCATGGGCAACAAATGAGGGTGGTGCACTGACGTATAAATATACAGGAGATGCAAACAATTATGTCGCATTAGGAATTCTTGGAGACGATGTTGTTGGCGGAACCGGATTAGTCGTTAAAAAAGGCGGCAACGTCGGCATTGGGACGACGACGCCTGCTGAGAAATTGCAAGTTACGGGGAATATCTTGCTTTACGGTGGCAACCCTAACGCTACGATGAATTTTAAAATCGGAACAGATCAGGGGATGTTTTCTAGTAATCGCTATTTGACATTTGATATGGACAACAACGACGATAGCACTGATGAATATGCGAGATTTACCAAGCATAACGGTGCAGTTGAATTAATACGAATTGATGCCGCCGGCAGCGTCGGCATCGGGACGACGACGCCAGCAGCTCATGACAGTACTGCTAAAGCAACACTGCAAATTGGCAACAATTTCATAATGCAAGATACTGTTGGTAACCAAGTTAATTTGAGTCATAACGCTTATTATGACGGCGCCTCATGGAAACGGGCAACTGCGGATACAGCGCAAGCTATCAGAATGTATGCCGGCGATATTGCCTTTCATCTCGCTCCGACTGGTGCAGCCGGTAGTGCAATTACAAACTGGGATACTACAGATATAAAAATGTATATCACAGATGCCGGCAACGTCGGCATCGGGACGACGACGCCAGTTGATAAACTTGCTATCGAAGGATCAGTTTCAGGAGGTTACATTGGTTCCGGTGCCTATGTGAAGAATACCGCCGGTACGGCAGCAGGCACGCTTAGCCGTTTTAGTGTTGGTCAAACAAATGCTGAAGCTGCAGGTCTTCTTTTTCAGTTTTCGCATGACACGAAAGCTGCTTTGATTTTCAACCGTGTAGCGACTAACGGTACGCTAGCGTTACAAACAACTGGTGGTGGGATAGACATCACAAACGCCGGCAATGTCGGTATCGGGGCAACGACGCCAGGGTATAAATTGGATGTCAGCGGCGATATAAGAGCGAATAATGGATATCTTTTCTTTGGAACAAATGGATCTATGGATTTGGTTGGAACTTCTACAAAACTGCTTGTAGAAAACTGGAATGGTGATCAACCGATTGCTTTCCGGGTCAGACCAGGAGGGACGATGACAGAAGCGGTAACGATTGCAGGAACCGGCAACGTCGGCATCGGGACGACGGGGCCGACACGAAAATTGTATGTGAGTGGAGATATTGAAGGGACTGATCTCTATGGTTCATTCCTCGGTTCGGTGAACGCGTCAAAAGTGAGTGCAGGTACATTTGGATCAGGGAACTTTACCTTTCCCGCAAATCTGACGGTCAACAGCACCACGATTCTCGCAGCGAATTCCGGCAACGTCGGCATCGGGACGACGGGGCCAAACCAAAAATTACATATTGTTGGAAATATTCGCCAAGAAGCAGGTAATGAGCATCGTTTTTACAATGTTGCGCTTGATAATTGGACTTCAATAGATTCTCCACTTCTTGCAGGTGATGCGCATCCAGATTTTAGAGTTCGTACTGCTGCGGGGACATTATACATGGATAGAAGCGGCAACATCGGCATCGGGACGACGGGGCCGACAGCTACAGCAGATATTGCTGGTCAATTGGTAGTTAGTAAGAAAGCATTTGTAACTCCTGGTTCGCATACTGGAGCAATAGAATTCTCGTTTCGTACAGATAATGTTGGATACATTGCTTCATACGACAGAACAAACACGGCATACCGAGATTTTGTTATTAGTGCATTGAGTATTAGTTTATTTGATCAAGGTAGTAGAGGTATTTACATTAAGGATGGCGGCAACGTCGGCATCGGGACGGCTAGCCCGAATGAAAAATTACAAGTTCAGGATGGATATATTTCTACATATCATGCCAATAGTGGTAATTCTGCTGGCTACGCCATTCGAAGCTACACGGATACGACAGGATCTTCGAAGAACACGATTGGTGAGTTTGGAGTCTTCCAGGATGGTGCAAGCGCTCGTTCTGGATACTTCGCCGTTTCCACTTCTAATGCTGGCGCACCAGCGGAAAAGCTCCGTGTAGACAAGGCAGGCAACGTCGGCATCGGGACGACGGCGCCGGGAGGAGTACTTAATGTGTCAAGAAATACGGCAGGTAGCATTTGGACACTTATTGATAACACTAATTCTACAGCAAATAATGAAGCACAACTGCGTCTCAATCCTGGTAATGGTTTATGGCTGGTTCGGGCAATAGAAAATACAACTGGCGCGAACGATACTAATCTTCGCTTTACCTTAAATGGTGTTGTGAATGCAGTAGAAATCGCTTCCTCCGGCAACGTCGGCATTGGGACGACGACGCCGAGTAGAAATTTAGAGGTTAGTAATTCCGGCAAATCAACAATCAGGATTTCAGCAGGTCCTACAAGCAATGAACCAGGCATTGAATTTTTTACTAGTTACAACGATGCATCAGAAAGAAACTGGCGAATAGGATCTTCGGATGTTGTTTTGGGTGATTTCACTATTAAACAATCAAACGCTCAAAATGGCGATCCAGAGGCAGCTGGGACATCAAGATTATACATCAAAAACGATGGCAACATCGGCATCGGGACGACGGCGCCGGGGGCGAAATTGCATGTTTTTGGTGGCAACATAAGACATGAATATAGTTCTACGGCTGGTCAACAATATGGCTTTCTTGGTAGCCCAGATCAATTGCATCTTACGGAGAATGCTTATTATGATGGGGCGTGGAAATCAATGGTTGCAGATAAAGCCGTGGTGCTTCAGACATATGCTGGTGGAGGATATGCTTTTTATATCCAAGTTGATGAAACTGTTTCAGCTGCAAATGAGGTATTATCATTTTCTAATCCATTCGTGATCAAATTAGATGGAAGCGTCGGCATCGGGACGACGGGGCCGAGTTCTCTCTTGCAAGTGGGAACTAATGGAAATACAGAAATCACAATTGGAAATGCGTCAGCAAATGCGCAGGGACGCGTGAGATTTTTATCAAGCAACAGCGAGAAAAACTTTCAAATTGGGTTTAATTATAATGTTGCTGGCGGTTTGGAATTCACTCGTTCTACTGCGGGAGGTGGAAGCACATTCAGCACACCAGATATGGTGATTTCAAGCGCGGGGAATGTGGGCATCGGGACGACGGCGCCGGTGCAGACTTTGGAAGTTTCTAGTGCCTCTGGTGTAAAGGGAATAAAAATAACAAACACTGGTACAACATCCAACGACTATGCCATTTTGCAATATAAGCACGGAAATTCCGCTAATCTTTGGCAAAGTTTTGTTAATAGTGCTGGTGATTTTACAGTCGCTGATTTATCTGGAGTTGGGACAAAAGTATATATAAAATCAGACGGCAACGTCGGCATCGGGACGGCGGCGCCGGGGGCTACACTCCATGTTGCTGGGAGTGACCCGCCAATAAAATTCACAAGCTTTGGCAACGGTGGCGTGAGTTATATTTTTCAACAATCACGGGGGAGTATAGCATCACCGACAAACTCCAGTGGAGATGGAGACGGAAATTATCTTAATTTTCAGACATATAATTCTGGCTACCAAGCCATAGCTTATGTCGGCGCAGTCACAGACGTTGGTGGCATTGATAGAGGAAGATTAGAATTTTGGACGAAACCAACTGCGGGAGCTATTACTGAGAAAATGAGAATAACCCAAGGCGGCAACGTCGGCATCGGGACGACGGCGCCGGGGGCGAAACTTCATGTAAATGGAAAAATCACCGCAACCGAAGTTGACCCTCTGTACACCATTAACGGCAAAAATTTTGCAACCTACCTTCCCGGAATGACCGGCCTTAAAGAAGAGACGACGGGAGTTATCAAAATGCAAAAATCAAAATGCAAAAATCAAAATGACAATGAAAAATGTAAAAATGTATATGAATCTATACTAGATTTTGGGAAAGAAAAAGAAGGGTCTGATCTATGGCTCTTCGCAAAAATAACTGACCTACAAAAACATTTTGATGAACTCGTTATACTATTAACACCGAACTTTGACGGAAGCGTGTGGTACGAAATAGACACCGCCAAAAATCGTGTAACGATTTTTGGACTACCAGAATGTCAAATGTCAAATGTCAAATGTCAAATGTCATCATTTGAGGTTTCCTACCGTCTCACCGCGCCGCGCTTTGATTGGTACAACCGCGCAACCAACATCTCCGAAGACCAAATCAACACCGGTATCATCATCAACGACAAGTAAAGATAATAAAGATAAAAACCAAATTATTGAGATCGAGTCCAATTATCGAGGTTCAACCTCGATAATTAAAAATATGAAAATATTTTATAAGGACTATCCTCCCCATTTTTTTACCTAAAAACGCATCGCTTGTTATTTCATGCACCTGCATGAAATCGCAAGCAATCGAATTTGCATTATTAACGATGTCGGAGTCGAGAACTACATCGCAACAATTGACCATTGACATTTGACTATTAACAAAAATCAAATTCGAACTTCTCGACTCCGCTCGAAGGATAACGATTGTATTACCGTTCGAGCAAGGCCGAGAATTACATTTTACAGTTCGAGCGGAGCCGAGAACTACCTTTTCGCTTGAAGGATAACTGTTGAATTTTGTAACTATCTCAATGTAAAAATACAGGGCCTAACCTCCCCGTTTTTTTACCTAAAAACGCATCGCTTGTTATTTCATGCACCTGCATGAAATAACAAGCGATGATGAATAATGATGAATAGCCATAAATAATAATATAGTTTCAATATTGCTTGCAATTTCATGCAGGTGCATAAAATTGCAAGCAATCAAATTTGCATTAACGATGTCGGGTTTAATGAATTATCGAGATTCAATCTCGATAATTATTGTGGATAATTGGTATTCTTTTCGCATACAAATACTATAATAGAGAATATGATGTCTCTACAACAAATTATTACATTCTTCAATCGGTATAAAAAATATACAGTCGGCGGTATTGCGATAGGTATCAGTATATTCGTTATTATTATCCTGATTGTGCTTAGTATGCAACGATCTCAGGATAGTGCGCCGCCATCTCTTATTAATGCAAAGAAAAAAATAAAAAATGTCAGCGTATTTACGCAAGGAGGAGAACGGATTAGTGAGCTTTCGCTTACGCTTCCTGAACCAGTTGAACAAGCGATTGTGAGTATCACTCCTCTTGAAGATGCCCTGGAAACGGGAACGGCGACATTCTCTTCGGTCGGCGCAAAAAAAACAAAAATCGTATTCAATATCGGTAACGCATCGCGCAATCAACAGCCTGTTGCCATTTATTACGGAAGTTGTAACAAACGTGAAGCGCTCTATGCTGAACTTGCG
The DNA here is from genome assembly GCA_964626355.1 of uncultured Gammaproteobacteria bacterium. GTDB lineage: Bacteria > Patescibacteriota > Patescibacteriia > UBA2591 > CAZVCF01 > CAZVCF01. Next base: position 22,580 of record CAZVCF010000008.1, on the reverse strand, counting down.
CCGCTTATCCAAGGTGCTTCAGAAACACTTCTTGATCGTCCCTTTACCACGCTCGTCTCACAACTTCCCTTAACGCTTGTGATTTATCGTTCTCCTGCCGATTCTGCTCCACCAGCTCCTGTTGCGTGTGGAGATATACTGATTGCACAAAGCGCTTCTTCTGGCGCTGGCGTATCATTAAGCACTTCTTCCGCGCAATGAGATGGAACTTCTCGACTCCGCTCGAAGTATAACGATTGTATTACAGTTCGAACACGGTCGAGAACTGCCTTTTCGCTCGAAGGATAATTATTGAAGAATGAATATGTCTATCATTCGAAAAAAGATTATTTTCATACCACTCTGTGTTCTAACGATTACTGTCGGCGCTCTGCTTGCTTTTTCATCGCCAACGCTTCGCGCGATAACCGTTAAAAATATCGCCTCAAATCCATCTCTTTCCACTGACATTGCCAATAAAGGATATCTCGATAGTGTCTTGTTGTGGCTTCAGAATGGAAGCACTATATACACTATTGTTACTGGCACTGTTGGCATTGGAACAACAAACCCAAAAAGTAAACTTGATATTATCGGAGGCGGTATTTCCATTGATGGTATAGCGCAACGCGGAAAATGGCACTCCCGTGTTCCATCAAATAATTCTATAGGAACAGTTGATACAATTTATACGGGCAATGTGCCTTCCTCCCATAATCTCACTATTGCATCCGACGGATCACCAATCATGGCATACCCAGCTGATCTATCAACAGCGCTAAAAGTTATCAAATGCGGTAATTTGTCATGTAGCGCCAATAATACGATTACGACCGTTAATACCACCAATGATGGTGGTCAATACCCCTCTATTGCAATCGGTACTGATGGGTTGCCGGTCATTAGTCACTATGGTCCTGCCGGTCCAAACGGATTTAAAATCGCGAAATGCACAACTGCAACATGCAGTACCGCGACTATTACTACTCTTGAAGTAGAAGGAAATTTAGGTCGAAATACCTCTATTGCAATCGGCACTGATGGGTTGCCGGTTGCGGTCTATTTTAATAACTGGGGAAATTTAAAAATCGCGAAATGTTCTAATACGTCCTGTACAGCAGCAACGATTACCCAGCTCGATGGTGGGAATGTGCTTTCAAACGCATCAATAGCTGTTCGCACTGACGGATTACCTATTATTAGCTATGAAGCTGCGGACGCTTTAAAAATCGTACGATGCACCAATGTATCTTGTAGTACTTTTAGTATAACTACCGCTGATACGCTTGATAGTGGATGGAGTGGTGGTACGGCGATAACCATTGGGTCTGACACCTTTCCGATGGTTGCCTATTCGCGGGGCACGTCGCAAGTCGCCTTTTTAAAATGCGGAAATACAACCTGCGATAGTGGCAATACTACGTCATCGATTGCCAGTGAAACAAACGAAAATATTTCTCTTGCGCTTGACGAACGAGGAATGCCCCGAGTTATCTATAATCTTACTACTGGTATATTAAAAATGATATCGTGCGGCACTGTTGCCTGTAGCGCGAATAATACAAGTGTCACACTTGATACGAGTATGTTCAAAGCTCTTTCTCTGACGTATGGCGCTGATGGTCTTCCTCTTATGACCTATATCGATGTTAGTGGCGCTACGTATTATATCGCCGTTGCGAAATGTGGAAGCCCTACCTGTGACACATACTGGACACAACGATAAATCTTCGGAGGTCCGACCTCTGAAAATTCTCTAAGTCGCTTATTTCCTTCTAAATCAATTCTCCTCTATGAAAAAATTATTATCACTACTCTCAAAAAAAACATATTTCTTTATTTCTGCTGTGTTCGTAGTAATTATTGGAACGAGTATACTGGCTTCATTTGACACCGTGTACGCGGTCTTAGTGCGAAATCTTGAAGGAACTCCTTCTCTTTCATCCGATGCGGTGAGCCGCGGATTTACTGATTCAAAATTTGATTTCTGGAAAGGGAGTAGCCCGTTGTATACCACAAGTTCTGTGGGGATTAATACCACTACACCGCAAAGTAAATTACATCTCAAAGGAGGCGGTGTCTCGTTAGGAAGTATTTTGCAACAAGGAGTGTGGAATAATAGAGTACCGCTCCCGAATACACTTACCACCGTTGTAAGTGGAAGCGGGGGCACATCAAAAGGCACTGAAAGTGATCTTACTATCGGCGCCGATGGAAATCCGGTGATTTCTTATGCATATTATAACGGACTAAATTATAGTCTTCGTATTGTAAAATGTGGCGACCTTTTATGCAGTACGAATAATACTGAATCAATCCTTGATACGGCCGGTGATACTGGTTTATATACATCAATCGCTATTGGCACCGATCGGTTTCCGGTTATTGCGTATTATGATCTCACCAATAGAAATCTAAAGGTGTATAAGTGTAGTAATGAAACCTGTTCAACAGGCGCTGCGTATACAGTTGATGGATCCGCAAGCGATGTTGGCAAACTACCTTCAATAGCTATTGGCACCGATGGGTTACCAATTATCAGTTACTGGAATGCAACTGCGGCTGATCTCAATGTTGCGCAATGCGGCGATATTAATTGCGACGGAACACCAGCGGCAACGATTACTGTGGTAGATAGCGCCGTTCAGGTTGGAGCGTATTCTGCAATCGCTATTGGTACCAACGGATTCCCTGTTATAAGCTATGAGGATGCATCAAATGACGATTTAAAATTTGTGCAATGCACGAGCAAGAGCTGTAGTACCTTCAATGCCCCGGTTGTTGTTGATGATGTCGTTGGTGTTGGTTATACTGCAATTACCATCAGTACTGACACAACGCCACTTATTAGTTATATTGAAGGAGAAAATTCTGGTAATTATAAATTACGAGTAGCAAAATGCGGAAATCCTGGATGCACCTCTGGCAATACGGTCTCTGTTGTGGATGGCGGTGGAACCCCAGGACGTTTAAGCTCTATACTGATTGGAGTTGATGGGTTACCGCTCATAAGCTATTATGAAGACGGTGGTCTTGATGTACGTTTTGCAAAATGCGGCAACGCGGCATGTTCTGCAAATAATGTAACAACTACTCTTGATAGTAGTGGTTCGGTAGGGGAATACACGTCTCTTGCTATTGGAGCTGACGGGCTTCCGATAATCAGTTACTACGACAGCACCAATGCCGCATTAAAAGTAGCACATTGTGGAAATACTCGCTGTATTCCGTATTGGACCTATAGATAATGTAGTTCTCGGCCTTGCTCGAACGGTAATATAAAGGTTATCCTTCGAGCGGAGTCGAGAAATTCCGCGCTCGAAGACTAAATTTTAAGTTTTGTAACCATCTCTCTGTATACTCTTTATAACAATTTTACTTTGATATTTTATTGAAAATTGAATTATTATTCATTGCTTGTTATTTCATGCAGGTGCATAAAATAACAAGCAATAAATAATTCATCGAAAATTTTAAATCGAAAATTTAATTCTATCTTCTACGATATGTCTCTTTTCTTTCTACCTAAAAAAATAGTTTTCTTTTTCTTGCTCCTTATTGGAGTCGGGATACTGATTGGATTTACGATAAAAATATTTTTTCTTGAAGCAATCAGCATTAAAAACGTACAAGACCCCGGATCGCCGATTGGGACGGATGCGGCGTCAAAAGGATATGTTGATGGGAAAGCAATATGGCAAGGAAGCACCTCAAGTAATATCTATGTATCGAGTGTCGGTAGTGTTGGAATCGGCACAACAGCACCAGTTGGAAAATTGGATGTTCAAGGAGGTATTGTAATGGAGACGGTACCTCAGAGAGGTATAGTAAATCAACTTATCCCGCATAATAATATTATCACTACAGTGGAAAGTACTGGTAATATTGGTAATTTTTCAGCTCTCACTATTGGAGTTGATGGATTGCCGGTTATAGCGCATCTTTATTTATCAAACGGATTAAAGGTTACTCAATGTGGCAATATGACCTGTAGTTCGATTCTCGCGTCTACAATCGTAGATTCAAGCGCAAATGCCGGCTATTTTAATTCTATCGCAATTGGCACCGACGGATTTCCGGTGATAAGCTATCAAGATATCGGAGCGAATACACTAAAAGTAGCAAAATGCGGCAACGCGGCGTGCAGTTCAGGTAATATTGTTACGGCAATAGGAACAGCTGACGAAAATTTACAAGGCGATCTACAAACTTCTATCGCAATTGGCACCGACGGATTTCCGGTGGTAAGCTATTTTGATGGTAGCTCTGGAGTAGATACACTCAAAGTAGCGAAATGTGGCGATATTAATTGCGATAATAGTCCGGTTAATACCATTACGTCGATTGCAAAATTATCAGGGGAAACTGGCACAAGTCGCTATTCATCTCTCTCGATTGGCGCAGACGGTTTACCAATTATTGTGTATAATATTTTAACATCCTCGCTCTATAATCTCGATGTGGTGAAATGCGGCAACGCGGCGTGCAGTTCAGGTAATACTATTACAACTATTGATACGAATGCGGGTAATACCTCATATACTGCAATTTCTATTGGAGATGATGGTCTCCCGATAATTATTTATAACGATAACAGCGTTTTAAAAACAATTAAATGCGGCAACGCATCGTGCAGTTCCGGAAACAGTGCGTCAACGATTGATGCGGAGGGTGCTGCTGACACCCCATCAATCGCAATTGGCGCTGACGGATTGCCTATTGTTGCATATACTATCAGTGGCGGGTCAAAAGTTGTTCGGTGTGGTAACACATCGTGTAGTTCAGGAAACAATACAGTTACGATAGGATCCTCAAATATCGGATACAGAAATTCTATTGCGATTGGTAGTGATGGTTTACCTATAATAAGTAACAGGGATGCAGCTGTTCAGGATCTTATTGTGGTAAAATGCGGGAGTAGTAACTGTGTTCCGTATTGGACCTATCGATAAC
>CAZVCF010000008.1:0-17548 GCA_964626355.1 uncultured Gammaproteobacteria bacterium | reverse complement strand
TTAAAATTAAGATTATAGTCTTATTTCTAATCTCTCCAGGTCTAATTCCCCGCAACTTGTTGCGTAGAGCATACTATTATATGTATGAATCACATGAATCACACTCTAAAATTGCATGTAAGTCATAACTTTTCAACATAGCTGACGCTATTCGATATGATACCCCGTCAGCTTGCTGCGGGGTAGTTCATTAATAGAGTGAAGTAAATTTATATAAATCAACGCTTGTTATTTCATGCAGGTGCATGAAATAACAAGCGTTGATGAATAATGATATAGTTTCAATATCACTTCATATTTTATACACCTGCATAAAATATGAAGTGATTCAATTACGATGAAATAGGCCTGCTAGCAATAAAATAATGGGTGATAATTTTCCAAAAAACTACACGCCAAAAATATCTCGCACCATTTTATTATTACCAATATCTACTGCGGTTATATATCTTATTTCATCATCGGTAAATCCAAAAAAATCTTTAAGAATTTCTATCTCCGCACGACAATCAAACGGATGGATCCAAATACTCTGTTGAAGTCGATAAAATCCGAGTTGCTTTAATTTTCCGCGTAACGCCTCACGATATATTCTTTTTGATTGTGGAATATCAAATATCACTATTCGCCATTTTTTATCCCATTTTTTAGATTTTTTAATTTCTAGATAATCAATTTGTAATTTTCCTGCGGCGTCCTTCCCTTTCTGCGTCAACGAAATATAGATTTGATTATTACGCTTCTCAACTTTTACAAGTCCCCGACGCCGCAAATAACAAAAATTGTCAGTGATCTGTTTAGGTGAATACCTTTCACCACTGATTAGATCACGGAAAAAATTTGTAACATAACGCCTTGAACCAAGAGCACAATAGAGATTTACTACTGATACCAAGAATAATAACATATCTTTCGCGATACTTTTCTTTGATTTCTTGAAATAATATAAATCTGCGCGAATACTCATAGGATAATTTAAGATGATAAAGTGGATTGATAAAAATCGTGTAATCGCCGTGTCGAATTAATTTTTAATATTCGGTTTAACATTAATTATGTCTACAAATCATCGCTTGTTATTTTATGCACCTGCATGAAATAACAAGCGATGATTTGAATAAACCTTTTCCGCCGTCTGTTGCTTATATTCGTTGATGAATACTGTACTGCAACAAAACGGCGGAAAAAAATACCCATACTATACGCGCGTATAGTATGAGCGCTACGAAAGCACCGACTTCAAGTCTTTCCCTACGCGGAATTTGACTGCTTTCTTCGCGGGGATCTGAATCGATTCTCCGGTCTTTGGATTGCGACCCATGCGCGCTGCGCGCGCTTTCACCTTAAAGGTGCCGAACCCGGAAATCGCCACCTCGTCTCCTTTTTTCAGTGTGCTTTTAATAATTTCGACCATCGAATCAAACACACGCGCTGCGGCCGATTTTGATTCGAGACCTGCTTTCTGGTAAAGCATTTCGCAAAATTGTGCTTTATTCATACTAAAAAATAATAATAAATTATTAACTCAATCTCTTTATACGACCTTTGAATGATAAATAACCTACAACCTACAATAAATGACTTATAATTAATAACGAGATGGTTCTAAAACTCTCCATTGTCATCTTGAACCAAAAATTTTCGTCATCCTGAGCGTAAGCGAAGGATCTGATTGGTCGTCTTTAAGCCATTTTTTGAGATTCTCCACGGAGTCTACACAGAGATCCTTCGCTTCGCTCAGGATGACCAAAATGCGCTCAGGATGACATTAGATCCCCTGCGAAGCCTGCACTGAGTGAAACGAATGTGCTCAGAATGACAATGGTAAGAGTTTTACAACCATCCCTATTACTGTTTCAATGGCATTATAAGATATAGAAAATTTTTTTTATTTTCGGTTCTTAGGGTGAGCGGGGCGGTTGCATTGACAACGTCCAGCATCGCGTCGTCTCCTTCTATATTTTGCAGGCCATCTAATAAATAACGGTGATTGACTATTATTTTAACAGGTTCTCCGTTAAAATCAATAGCTGTTCGCGCGCGCATTTCACCAACCTCATCATTAAACGCAAAAATATCCATCGAATTTTTTTGAGCATCAAGGGTGATTTCGCCGGTATTTTTCTTCGAAAAAAGCCCTGCTTTTTTAATCGCGCGAATAAAATCACTGACCTTAAAGGTTAGGCGTGTCTCGTGGTGTGCTGGAATAATCTGCGCATAATTTGGAAATTTTCCACCAACAAGCCTTGAGACTAATTCGAAATTGCCATCGGCGCACGAAATCTGATTCTCCTCAACGCACAACGATACCTCACCGTCCTTCTTAAGAACACGCGTAAGCTCCTGCGCTGTTTTTTGCGGGATAATTACCTCACGAACGTCGCCATCGCCCTTAATGGCGATTTTTGTTTCAGCAAGGCGAAAACCGTCAGTCCCGACTACAACAACCGCACCACGGTCTTTATTAAAACCAAGGAAAACACCGCTTAACTCACTCCTACTTTCGCTTGAATTGATCGCGCTTAATGCGCGGGAGAGCGCTTGCGCGAACTCACTATTGTTTATTCTATACTTCACCCCTCCCTGAATTTGCGGAACGATCGGAAAGTCTTCCTGTGAATATGTTTTGCATTTTGTTGTCCCATTATTGGTTTTAATTACCATGTACGACGAGTCAAGAGACAATTCGATCGGCCCTTCGTCTTGAAGCGTCACATAATTAATAAGAAGCGCAGAAGGAACGACTGCGCGCCCCTCAACCTCAACCTTCGCGCGCGTTTCTGCTCTGATAGCAATTTCGAGATTAGTGCCAATAATACCTAATCCGCCTTTGCGCGCTTCAAGCATAATACCGTTTAAAATCGGTAAACTGACTTTATTATTCGCCGATATGTGACCAGCAATATCAAGAGCTGATAAAAAATTTTCTTTTGTAATAATAATTTTCATTATGGTATTTTGTTTCTATTATTATATTAAAAATAGTAGTAGATATAGTAGAGCTGTTAAATGTGTTGATAATTCTATTTTTTCTTTTAATTATAGGATAGATCGGTATGTTTACATTCTAATTAATTGTTAAAAAATAGTTAAGGGAGTTGCGCGATATGTGGAAAAATAATCTATTGCGCAAATAATAAACCGGTTGTCCACATGTTATCATTTTTTAAGGTAGAGTGATGTCCATAGAACACTTTGAGACGCGTTAGAAAGCGCCTTCGCGGCGATAAAAACAATCATATTAATAATTACCACACTATAAAAAATAAATTTTGATTTAAAAAAATATCCAAAGAGCAGAAAAACAATATTTGAGAAAAGTATAACGAATAACCCGGCTACAATAGTGATACAGAAAGTCGCGACCACGAGCAGTATGAGTTTTTTGGGCTGTTTTATACTATAGTGAAATGATTTTTTAAATGCAATAAGAATGTTTTCTTTTTCGACGACAATAATACGTTTAGATAGTTTTGCGTATATTGAATATAAAACGGTTATGGCTGTTGAAAGTATCCCATAAAAAACAAGAAACGGCAAAGATGAAAAGAAAATCGACGATTCATCAACGAAAGCGGTAAAAAGCAGTAAAAATCCATAGATACAAGCGACTAAAACGATATTTATAGCGCAGACCGGGAGGAAAAAACGCACACTATCTTTTATATATTCTTTAATAGAAAGCGTTTTAAGGATTGTTGTGCGCGCAGAGAGAATAAGCCATATATCGAAAAGTGTTCCTAAAAAAAATAATATTAGTGCAAGCGATATAAAAGGAATTCCATTTTGTGATAAAACAAGCCCCATAAAGTCGAGATTTTCAAAAATTGTCTGAGGGGCGAGCTGAAATCCACCAACAAAATTAGATATATAGAATAATACAACACTTATCTCATTAAGCATGAAAATAGTGATAAAAATACCAAAAAACCATACAAACGGTTTCTTAATAACGGAGGCGATAGCGGTGATTGCATCTTGAAACATACTAATAAATAGTGAGTAGTAAGTAAAAAACTAAAAGTAAAAAGTGAATAATTTAAGAATAAGATAGTTACAAAATTCAACAGTTATCCTTCGGACGAAAAGGTAGTTCTCGGCTCCATTCGAACTGTAAAATATAGTTCTCGACCTTACTCGAACTGTACTACAATAGTTATCCTTCGAGCGAGCGGAGCGAGTCGAGAAGCTCCTTTTCGAAGACTAAATTTTGGTTTTATAACCATCTCAATATAGATTTAAAATCTAAAATCAGAAATCTAAATCAAAAATAACTTAATTATTTTCTCCGACAACGCGCAAGAAATCCTCGCGCTCTATCGTTTCTTTTTCAAGGAGCGCGGCAACAAGTTTTTCGAGTGTTTCTTTTTTTTCGCGCACTATTTCAACAGCTTTTTTATAACAGAAATCAATTATTTTATTTATTTCTTTATCAATAAGTTCTGCGGTTTTTTCACTATAATCGCGCGATTCGGTGATTTCTTTTCCTAAAAATATCATTTCCTGTTTTTCTCCAAATGTGCGCGGTCCAAGCGCGTCGCTCATTCCGTACTCCATCACGCAATCACGCGCGAGCTTTGTCGCGTGTTTTAGGTCGCTCGAAGCGCCGGTGGTCATATCGTTAAAAGTTTCTTTTTCAGCGACATATCCGCCGAGCGCTGATGCGATGTTGTCTAAAAATTCAGCTTTTGATCGAAGATATTTGTCTTCAGTCGGCAATTTAATCGTATAACCGCCGGCCTGTCCACGGGAAATAATTGAAACTTTATGCACCGGATCGCTGTTCGGTAAAAAATGTGCAACAATTGCATGGCCGCTTTCGTGATAAGCGATAATTTTCTTCTCTTTTTCAGAAATGACTCGACTTTTGCGTTCGTGTCCGAGCATCACTTTTTCAATACTATTCAGTATAGTTAATTCTTCTATATTTTTTTTGCGCGCTGACGCAGATTCAATCGCCGCCTCGTTTAAAAGGTTCGCGAGATCAGCCCCTGAAAATCCAGGAGTTCGTTGCGCGATTTTTGCAAGAGACACATCTTTGGTAAACGGTTTATTTTTCGCATGAATTTTGAGGATTTCTTCTCGTTCTTTTATATCAGGAAGCGGAACGGTAATATGGCGATCGAACCTTCCTGGCCGTAAAAGCGCCGGATCAAGAATATCTGGTCGATTCGTCGCTGACATCACGACAAGACCACTATTTGGCTCAAACCCGTCCATTTCTACAAGAATTTGATTTAATGTTTGTTCTCGTTCATCGTGTCCGCCGCCTAAACCAGCGCCGCGATGGCGGCCGACTGCGTCCAATTCATCAACAAAAATTATCGCCGGAAGATGTTTTTTTGCCTGATCAAAAAGCGAGCGTACTCGTCCTGCGCCAACACCAACAAACAGTTCAACGAATTCAGATCCGGACATATGATAAAACGGAACTTTCGCTTCGCCGGCGACCGCGCGCGCGAGGAGCGTTTTTCCGCACCCAGGCGGACCAACCAAAAGAACCCCTTTTGGAATTTTTGCTCCCAATTCAACGAACTGCTTCGGATTTTTGAGAAAATCAACAACTTCTCTTAATTGTTCTTTAACTTCTTTCATCCCGGCGACGTCGGTGAAGGTGACCCGCATTCGCGGATCGGTTGGATTATATTTTCGCGCCTTACTTTCGGTGAATTTAAACGCCTGCATTCCGGCCCCCTTAAGCTGTTTACTCATAAAGTAGAGAAGTCCTATTAAAAGTAAAAAAGGAAGTATTGAAGGGAGAAGTACATTCATCAAGAAACCCCCTTTTGATGGATTTTCTATTTTTATTTTCAATTGCGCGATTGTTTCCGGCGTAACATTGAAATTTTTCAAAAGACCGCCAATTGTTTCAGTTGGTTCTTTATAGGTAAACTCTTTATTTTTGTTTTTGAGCACTGCTTCTATTTTTGTTTCCGAAATCGTTATAGTTTCGATTTCGTTGTTCTTAATTCGCGCGACGATTTGATCGAGCGTTACCTCATTCGTTCGCCCCTGCGGAATATTAATTAAACTGAAAATACCTCCAATAATAAGTATAGCGACAACAAAAAGAAGGATATTTTTAAGAAGATTTGATGAGAGCACTGGAAAAATTAAAAATGTAAATATCAAAATGTAAAATATCTCCGATATGAAAAATGACAATTCAAAAATGCAAAATTTTGATACGGAATCATAACTTATATCAAGTATAAGTATACTATTTCCGTATATATTTGACAAGGTTTTTTTATTATGTATACTTGAAAACACTATAATCACTATGGCTGAAAAAGAAACAGAAAAAACAACAATAACGAGCGATTTTCAAAACACCTCTTTTGTATTGCCAAAAGAAGGTGATGTTGTTGATTGTCAAATTATAGAAATTGGGAAAAATCAGATGTTTGTTGATATTAGTGGAATATTCTCGGGCGTTATACGCGGCGTTGAATTATCGGACGAATTAAAGCGAGCAGTCGAATACTCGATTAATGATATTATTCGCGCGAAAATTATCTCTCTTGAAAACGAAAATGGAGTGATTGAACTTTCTCTTCGGCAAGTTGATAACAAAAATATCGATGAGCGCATTCGCGATATGATTGATAACAGAGAAACGATTGTTGTTGAAATCGTGAATGCGAACATCGGCGGTCTTATGGTGCACATCGGAAAATTAAAAGGATTTATTCCAGCATCGCAACTCGCCCCGTCTCATTATCCGCGCGTTGGCGAAGGGGAAAAAATGAAAATTCTTGAACAATTAAAAAAATTAGTCGGTCAGACGATGCGCGTTAAAATCATCGCGTATTCGGACAAAGACGGAAAATTGGTTTTTTCTGAAAAAGAAGTGTTTAACGAAGAAAATGATGTGAGAAAAAAATATCAAGTCGGGCAGGTTGTTGATGGGGTGGTCACTTCAATTTCCGGTTTTGGCGCGTTTGTAAAATTTGACGACCTCGAAGGGCTTGTGCATATTTCTGAATTGTCATGGAAGCGCCTTGAACATCCGTCGCAGGTGGTACGTGTCGGACAGCGCGTGTCGGTGCAAATAACCAACGTTGAGAATGGACGTATCGCGCTTTCGATGAAAAATCTACAACAGGATCCATGGAAAAGTATCGCGGAGAAATATAAAACAGGAGATGAAATAGACGGGAAAGTCATTCGCGTCGCGCAATTCGGATTATTGGTTGAGGTAGAACCAGATATCTCCGGATTATGTCATTTTTCCGAGTTCCCTGACACCGTGGCGGATCCATCGAAAATGGCAAAAACAGGCGATGTGATGAAATTTAGAATAATCGATTTTTCTACGGAGAATCACCGCATGGGCTTGAGCCTTAAAAAAGGAACAAAATCGCCCGTTCAGGAAACAGAACAGGAAATCATAAAGGAAGATATGCAAGAAACCACACAGGTTACGGAAGTGTAAAGGTTTATCCCATACTTCGATTTATTATTTGCCTTGCAGAAAGGCATTTTTTTGTTATAATAAGAATAGCTTTTAGGATATTAGGAAATTAGTTTTTGTAGAAAGAAGCCGATATTTCCTAATCTCCTAACTCCCTAATCCCCTAATCTCCTATCCATATGTTTCTAACTTATCATGGCGGGGCGACATTTAAAGTTTCCGGGCAAAAAGATAAAGAATCTTTTAGTATTTTAATCAATCCTTTTAGCGCAAAGGGATTGGGGCTTCGCGGTCCGAATATCGGTGGCAATATACTTATTTTTAACGACGAGGACGAGAGGAAAACAGTTGAAAAAAATAAAGAGCGCGAATCATTAATTATTTCCGGGCCCGGAGAATACGAAAAAAATGGTATTTTCGTTTACGGATTTTCATGTAATAGAAAAACGATTTATAGTTTGACAGTCGATGGAATAATTATTGTGTATCTTAACGATAGTGACGAAGTACTTACAGAAAATATTCGCGAAAATTTTGATAAAGTAGATATATTATTAATTCCCATTGGAGGGAATACGGTATTGAATGCAGCGCGAGCGTGGGAAGAGGTTGAAGAATTGGAACCGCGCGTAGTTATCCCTTATTTTTACGCGTTGAATGGCATAAAAGAAAAATATGACCCTATCGAACCGTTTGCGAAAAAATTCGGCGTGAAAACAATCGAATTTCAGGATAAATTTATTTTGTCAGAAAAGGAGTTGCCACAAGGAGAGGATATGAAGTTTGTAGCCTTAAAGGCGGAATAGAACATAGAAATGCAAAATGCAAAAATCAAAATGCAAAATTACAATCAAAATTTAAAAATTGGGATTCTGTTCAATTCCTAATTTCCTAACCCCCTAAAAGCTAACCCCCTATTCCGATGGAACAAAAGAAAATAGTTTTTATTGTTATTGTTTGTGTTATACTCGCACTGAGTATTGTATGGTATTTTAATTATCAACGCACATCATCAAGAACAAACGAAAACGCATTTTTTAAAGAACTCAAAATAATTGTCGGAAACGGAATAAAAGAAATGCGGGATGTTAAGAAATGAAAAATTTAAAATGAAAAACTAAAAACGGAATATTGAATTCTGGGACAGTCCCCAAAAAGAAGAGCCCTGGAAGCCGCATAAAATAAGGGGTTTAGGGGGAATTTTTAAAAATGGGAGGATTTCAACAATTTCAATAAAAAATGAAAGAAAAAAATCAAAAAAAAGAAGAACAGAACAATAAACCGAAACGCGCCCCGCATGCGCAGGGCGCCCCGCGAATGCGGGGCGAAGGCGTGCAGAATATTTTTCTTGAAGACGAGATGCAGAAATCGTATCTTGATTATGCGATGTCGGTGATTGTTGCGCGCGCGCTTCCGGATGTGCGCGATGGACTTAAACCGGTGCACCGCAGGATTTTATACGCTATGTGGCACTTGGGATTGCGCGCGAACGTGAAATTCAGAAAATCGGCAATGGTTGTCGGAGAAGTGTTGGGAAAATTCCATCCGCACGGCGATGTGGCGGTTTATGATTCTTTGGTGCGCATGGCGCAAACGTTTTCCATGCGATATCCGCTTATTGCCGGACAGGGTAATTTTGGTTCAATCGACGGAGATTCTGCGGCAGCGATGAGATATTGCGTCACTGGCGATACGTTGGTTTCAACTAATAAAGGAATGATACCTATTGAAGAAATTTCAAACAAAGAAGAGGAAAAGATTGATTTGAAAGTAATAAATTACAAAGGAAAAATCGTAAGAGCAAATAAATTTTTTAATTCGGGTAAACATAAAATTATTAAAATAACCACAATGCAAGGATATGAACTTAAGGGTTCTTATAATCATCCAATTCTTTGCTGGGGATTAAATGAGTTCGGTTTTCCTACGCTTAGATGGAAAATTTTGAAGGATATAACTTTCAACGATTACGCGATCATCAATAGGAATTTTTCTTTGTTTGGTAACAATGGGACGGATTTAATTTCATTTTATCCTGATAATTCTCGCTATAAAAATATTGGACTGCCGAAAGAGATGGATAGATCCCTATCTTTCTTATTGGGTGCGTTAGTATCGGAGGGTAGTTTTAGTCGTGGGCAAATAGCGTTTAATAATAAAGATTTAGAATTCTATAATAAAGTCAAGAATATACTTGAATCTCACTTTTCAAGCATTAAATTATACGAAAGAAAAATAAAGGGAAATTGCTGGGAATTGAGCATATATCATCAACGAGTTGTAAAATTTTTAGAAAATATCGGATTAACTAACGTCAAATCTGACAAAAAAGAAATACCTTTTACAATCTTGTCATCAAATAAAAAAGTAGTACAACAATTTTTAATTGCCCTATTTGAAGGCGATGGCAGTGTCGGTTTCCATAAGGATAAAAGACACGGCGGTAAACACATAGAACTTTTATACAATTCAAAGAGTTATAAATTAATACAACAATTAAAAATTTTATTATTAAGTTTTGGTATTATAACTACTTCGCCTTTTAAGGACAAAAGAAATGATTGTTACAAACTCATAATTAGCGGACATGAAAATATTAAAAAGTTTAGAGAAAACATTGGATTTTTTTCGCAAAGGAAACAAAAAATTCTATCAAAAATTTCTGAAGTTAATTCTTGGAGAATGAGTAAAATAGATCATATCCCTTTTTTAAGCTCTTATCTAAGAGCTAATTATGAAGAAGAATTTATTCAAAAAAATAATTTGGATAGATATAATAAATTAGAAAAAAATTATCCTCGTCTTAAAAATAGTATTAGACATCAGGACATTAAATTAATAGAGTGGCTTTTAAGTAAAAAATTTTTCTTTGATAAAATAAAAACTATTAAAAGGTTAGACACCGAAGATACCGTTTATTCTCTTAGGGTAGATAGCCCCTGTCATTCTTTTGTCGCCAATGGATTTATCAATCACAACACGGAAACAAAAATGGCAAAAATTTCCGAAGAAATGTTATACGATATCGAAAAAAATGTTGTTGACTTTATGCCGAATTATGACGGGACTATTACCGAGCCAAAAGTGCTTCCGTCGAAAATTCCAAACCTTCTTTTGAACGGTTCGCTTGGTATCGCGGTCGGCATGGCAACGAATATCCCGCCGCATAATTTAACCGAGCTCTGTAACGGGCTTCTTTATTTGATTGATAACGAAGACGCCGAAGTTGAAGATCTGATGAAATACATTAAGGGCCCCGATTTTCCGACCGGCGGTTTAATTTTTAATCCGAAAAATATCCAGGAAGTATACGCGCACGGAAAGGGTCCGATTGTGATGCGCGCGAAAACCGAAATTATCGAGAACGATAGCGGAATCGCGCAGATCGTTATCACTGAAATTCCATATCAAGTAAATAAAGCGCGGCTTCTCGAACGAATCGCTGAATTGGTTAAGGAGAAAAAATTCGATGAAATAAAAGACGCGCGCGACGAGTCTGATCGAGACGGCATGAGAATTGTTCTTGATATCAAAAAAAATGCGATGCCGCAGCAAGTCTTAAATCGGCTTTTTGATCTCACCGATTTACAAACTACTTTTCATGTGAATTTAGTCGCTTTGCGCGACGGTATTGAACCGCATACTTTTAATTTGAAAACAGTTTTGTCTGAATTTATCGCGTATCGCCGCATTGTTATACGAAAACGCGCGATATTTGATCTCGAACGGACAAGAGAACGGATTCATATACTTGAAGGTTTGAAAACGGCGCTTGATTATATCGATGAAATTATCAAACTCATTAAAAAATCAAGAGATAAAGAAGAGGCGAAGGTGAATTTGATGAAAAAATATCGTTTGACCGATATTCAGGCGAACGCTATTTTGGAAATGCGACTTCATCAACTTGCGAATTTGGAACGGATAAAAATCGAAGATGAATTAAAGGAAAAGAAACTGCTCGAGAAAGAATTGGAAGAAATAGTAAAAAATACGAAAAAAATTTCAGAGATTGTCAAAAAAGAGACGAAAGATATTATTGAAAAATACGGTGATGAACGACGTACCCGTATTGTGAGCGGAGACGCAGAAGTATTTGCGCGCGAAGACCTTATTCCAGACGTGCCATCGCTTATTGTTATTACCGCCGACGGATATTTGAAGCGCGTTTCACCGGATGCGTTTAAGAGACAAGAACGGGGCGGCAAGGGAGTTATCGGCGTTGCGGTTAAAGAAGAAGACGCAGTGCGCCATATTGCGTACGCGACTACACATACTAATCTTCTTTTCTTTACGTCGAGCGGAAAAGTATTTCAATTAAAAGCGTACGAGATTCCAGAATCATCGCGTACCGCAAAAGGGCAGTTCCTCGCGAATTTTCTCAATGTCGGAACTGACGAGAAAATATTGGCGCTTTTGACGCTCAATAAAAACGATATGAAATATTTAGTGTTGGCGACTGCGCACGGCGTTATTAAAAAATCGGCGATAGAAGATTTTACTAATGTGCGGAAAAGCGGCATCATCGCGATTAAACTTAAAAATGGCGACGCGCTTATCGGTGTTGAATTGACGCGCGGCGATCAAGAATTATTTTGCGCTACTTCGAACGGTCAGGCAATCCGCTTCAAAGAAAAACAATTGCGCGCAATGGGACGCGCGGCAACAGGCGTGCGAGGTATTCGTTTGAAAAAAGCAGATGCGGTTATTAGTCTCGGCGTGGTCGATCCTAAAAATAAAAATGAAGAAGTATTAACGATTACCGAAAATGGATGCGGAAAAAGAACACCGATAAAAGAATATCGCATACAGGGAAGAGGAGGAAGCGGCATTAAAACGGCGCGCGTAACCGAAAAGACAGGAAAGATAATCAATAGTTTTATCATCGGAGAGAATAAGGAAATTGATTTATTAATTATGTCGCTTCTTGGACAAATCATCCGTATTTCATTGGAGAGTATTTCGGTGTTAGGCAGAAGCACGCAAGGAGTCCGCATTATGCGGTTCAAAGAAGAAAAAGATAAAGTAGCGTCAGTGGCGTTATTGAGGTAGGATATTAGCTTTTTAGGGGGTTAGGAGACTAGAAAATTCAAAATGCAAAAATCAAAAATCAAAATGACAGTGTAAAATCTAAAAATAAATTAAAAAATTGCATCGTTTTGGATTTTGAGTTTCGGTTATTGGGATTTGTTTCGAATTTCGTCCCGCATACGCAAGACGCCCTGCGCATGCTGGGGCGTGCTTCGAATTTCGGATTTGTTTTGTGCTTCAGAACTGTGTATATCTTTTTGTAAAGAATAGATAGATATTTATCATATTACTATCAGTTCTTTTAATATCTCCCGACTTTGTCGGGAAAAAAGTGTTCTAAGCTGATAGCAGAAAACATATTACACAACTCAATGCGCATTAAGTTGTAGTAATTAACGTGAGTCCATTTTTAGGGTACGTCCCTAGGCACCTACCCCAGGTGAACAGCTAGTCTCCCTTAAACTTCGCTTCGGCGGAGAAATCAGCAATAATCCATCGGCAGGGAAATGTTTGCCGTTTTCTGTAAAGATGTTTCGCCCTCTTCCTTGAGACTTTTGTCTCTTGATATGAATGGCGTGATTGTACAGCCGATACAACTACAGAAAACCTGTTCTGATTTTATCAGAACTGTATGTGAGGCGGTATGTTATCTGCTTAGACGATTTTTGTTCTTTCAAACTGCTGCGCGAATATTTTGTTTGCCATTATTTTTTCCCTTTTCGTTATGCCCATTATAAATATCAAAATGAATGAAAAGGGCGTTCTTTTACAATAAATAAAATATCGCATACAGCGGTAAAAAAGGGCTCCGACAAGGTCGGGGCCCTTTCCTTTTATTTTCTTCGCTCTGCTTCGCAGAGTGAAGAAAATAATGTAATCTTTTTAGAGATCGCTTATTTTATTACATTGTCTTATGGACTGTCTGTGGGCTGAGATTTTTTTTGCGATAAACGAAAGAATAATCAAAAAGAGTCTTCAAAGATAAAGACTCTTTTCTGTTGAGTTTTGAAATGGTCTCAACAATTCTTCCGAAGCCCACGCTTTGCTGGGGCGAAGGAGGATAGAATTTAACAGTATTATGTGATTTTGTCGCGCGTTTCTTTATTGGAACTCTACTTACCACTTTTTGTACTCTTCAAGTCTGAATGTTATTTTCCCTATTGCGACAGCTGTCTGTATTTGTACAATAATTTTACGATCATCGTTAGTAACCCATAATAGAAATCGATCTCTTTGGAGGGAGGTGACGGCGTAACCGTCAACAATCGGGACGATAACAACACACGGCGTATTTTTTCCGAATATCGTTTCAATAGTTTCTTTATAGAGTATAATCGTTTTGAGCGTATCAAGTCCAACGCTCGGGTCAAATACTTCGAACGCGACGGTATCTTTCGGATTGAAAGAGAGGAGACGGAATCGATAAAAAGCGCCGATGCCATCAGTGAGAATGCGCGTTGAATCAAACGAAGCGGTTTTTTCTTTTTCTTTTTTGATTATTTTATTTTCGTAGGCGATATCTTTCCCGACAACCGTCCATTGTAGCGTGTCAAAATTGGCAGTGATAGTTCGCAGAATATTTTTTTCATGCAATGAGTAGTTCATTGAAATCATTTGCAAGGTACGCGGATTCATAAACGATTCATACGAAACATCGGCGTCATAGAGCGATCTAAAAAATTGGCTTGGCGCTGCTGACGCTTCCACACGCATCAATTCGTACCCATTTTTTAAAATAATATCCGATCGTAATATGCCAGAGCCGAGCTTCACTAATTTTTCTGGAAAAAGATACTTGACTGGCTGACCCCACCAAATAGCGAAACGGATATATTCATGCGAGTATTTTTTTTGATTGTGCGTATAGGCTTCGTTTTGAGAAAAGAGCGGTAGTGCGTTTACTAGAAAAAATAGAGATACTGTAAGGTTAATGAGCACTGTTTTCATTACATAATTTCCTTGGTTATATTTAAAAGAACGATATATTATTTTTAAAGTAGTTTTTTATCGTTTAAAAGTCAACCATCTTATAATTTTAAGATTTGTGAAAATGTGATATAGTAAAAATATGGCCTGGTAGCCAAGTAGTAAGGCAGGAGTCTGCAAAACTCCTACGCGCGGGTGCAATTCCCGCCCAGGCCTCCATCCTTCGCGTTAGTAAACGCTACGGACGGCTTCGCCATTCTTCCGCGAAACATTACGGATAGTTTTCGCTGAATATTTATTTTAAAAGTTTGTCTCACTACGAATGAACAATATACTCGTTTTAATTGATGCTCCGGCTTTTTTGCATCGCGCGTGGCACGCGATTCCGCATTTCACGGATGAAAAGGGGCGTGAAACTGGCGCACTCTATGGATTCGTCACCGCTCTTTTCAAAATAATAAAAACACATCAGCCGCGCTTTATATGCGCGGCATATGATTTTCCAGCGCCAACGCAACGGCATAGTGTGTATAAAGAATATAAAGCGACACGGGTGAAAAAACCGCAAGAATTTTATGATCAGTTCTCGTTAAGCAAACAATTCCTTGATGTTATCGGCGTTCCCTATTTTGAGAAGGAAGGATTTGAAGCAGATGATCTTATAGCGACGATTATTCGGAAATCGAACGATGTCCAGAAATATATTTTCAGCGGTGATCACGATCTTTTTCAACTACTTCAAGATCAATCCGCAAGCGTCTATCTGCTTCAACGCAGTATGACTGACACCTATTGTTATACTCGCGACGAGTTTATTAAAAAATATAATTTTGAACCAAAATTTTTTAGGGATTATAAAGCTCTTCGCGGCGATCCGTCAGATAATATTAAGGGTGTTGAAGGTATCGGGGAAAAAACAGCGCAGGAACTTATCTCGTATTATCATACGGTTGAGAATATCTATGAGCATATTGATGAACTTCAAACGCGCGCGGCGATAAAAGAAAAAATAAAACAACAGGAAAAAGAAATATATTTTATGCGGGAATTAGTAACGCTTCGAGACGATGTTGAAATTGATTTTACGTTAGAAAAGTGCGAGCCGAAATTTCCACACCAACCAATCGAAGAGTTTTTTAAGAGCGTTGGCTTTAAATCGCTTATCGACAAAATACCGGTTCAGGAGAATAGGATGTTCTAAAATAGGAAATTAGCTTTTTGGGGTTAGGAGATTAGAGATAAATGTAAAATTTAAAATGCAAAAATCAAAATGACAGTGATAAAATGTTAAAATTATTTTGAACTTGGTTGTTTGAATTCACTTTTTAACTTTATACTGTCATTTTGTTCTCACTTTTTTAGTAGAGTATAAAGAAAAAAACGAAATCTGATTGAGCAAACGAAATACTTTATTTAATTTTTTAATTTTGCATTGTCATTTTGCATTTTGATTTTTACATTTTTAATTTGAAACATGCTTATCTTTATTCACGGTCCGGACACGTTTCGATCGCTTGAAAAATTGCGCTCGCTTAAAAATGAGTTTATGGCAAAGCGCGACCATTCAGGATTAAGCGTTGAAGAATACGACGGCGAACAAGTCAATTTCCATCTTATTGATAATTTTTTTCGATCAGGCGGTTTATTCAATGATAAGAAATTACTTATTATTAAGCGGCTTTTTTCGTCAAAAAAACAAAGTTATTTTTGGGAACAGTTGTGCGGAATCGCTTCGGATATACGAAATGATAAAAATAATTTTTTGATTGAATACGAAGGGTCTATTGAAACAAAAAAACTTTCTCAAGCGCTAAAAAAATGGTTTCTTTTGTGCGCGAAAAGCACGTATGTTTACGAATACCCCGTTCTTCCGTATGCGGAATTAAGAAAATGGATTCTCTCGCGATGCGCAGCAAAAGATATTGCGCTATCCGATGAATTGATAGACGCGATCGTTGCGCGCTATGGAAGAGAGACATGGCGCATTGAAAATGAGTTGGAAAAAATAAAAGCGTATAGCGTTTCGAAATCATTGAACGATATCGATGAAACGAGGAAATTATTTTCGGCCGTTTCTCAAGATCTTGTTTTTGCGTGCGTTGACGCGGTAAGTATGCGGAACAAAAAAAGAGCGCTTGAATGTCTTGAGATGCAACGAAGTATCGGCGAAGAAGCAATTTCAATTTTATTTCTTCTTGGCAGAGAATTTGATTTGATCGCGAACATACAACAGGGGATTACGCCGATGGGCGCGTATCCGTCATTGATCGCGCGCGCGCGCAAAAATGCGGACGTGTGGAACCATGATGAATTGCGCGAGGTATTTTCACGATTATTTAAAATCGATTGCGCGATCAAAACGACAAAGATTCCGCCATACGCGTTATTGACCGAATTTATTTCGAGAATATAATGGGATAGCTTATAGCTTTTAGGAAATTAGGAGATTAGGACTAAAATAAAATTTATTAATTTTATTCATTTCTAATTTCCTAAAAGCTTATTTCCTAATTAACTATTTTTTATGAACGAAGAATTTTTTTCGTCGTCTCGCGTACTGCGCGCGATAAGCGCGTTAACGCTTTTTTTGGTTATTGCGTCGCTTTTCAAGGTTGCCGAATTGCGCAATGAGTGGCGGACGTATAATTCAATCAGTCCGATACGGACGATTAATATACAGGCGGAAGGGAAGGTAACTGCGTTGCCGGATCTCGCTACGATTTCATTAAGTGTTCTTACTGAAGGAAAGGATCCGAAGATACTTCAGCAGGAAAATACCGCAAAGATGAACAAAATAACAGAATTTGTTAAGAGCAAAAATATTGAAGAAAAAGATATAAAAACAACGGAGTTTAATTTGAATCCGAAATATCAATATGAAGCGAATAAAAATCCGTTTATTATCGGATATGAGCTTCGCCAGACGCTTCAAGTGAAAATGAGAGACTTCGGTCTTGTCGGCGAAGTGGTGAATGGCGCGGTGCAGAATGGAGCAAACCAAATTACTTCACTTGAGTTTACAATTGAGAATCAAGACGCATTAAAAAAGGAAGCGAGAGATATCGCGTTTAAAAAAGCTCGCGAAAAAGCGCAGGTGATGGCTGATGCAGCCGGCGTTCAACTTGGCGATGTGATGAATTTTTCCGAAAACGATTTTGGCATACCGCCGATGGT
>CAZVCF010000007.1:0-28853 GCA_964626355.1 uncultured Gammaproteobacteria bacterium | reverse complement strand
TTGAAAGGATCGCCTAAAGGCGAGGGATTTAAACCCAAAGGTTGACATTAAAAAATCCGCCAGCAGTAGAAACTGCCTGACCGCTCAACGCCGGCGGAAGAAGTCTTACCGGCGCGTTTGCGATTTTTTTGATTTCTTCCAGTTCTTTCGTGCTTGTTGATTTGAGTAATTCCTGCGTTTGTTTAAGCGCGAGCTCTTTTTTTAATGCTTCCGCCTGATTTTTGAAAAGTTTCACCGCTCCCGCGCCCGCAAGTACCGCTTGACTGGAAAGACGAATCCAGTAGCCGTCGAGGATTTCTGGTTTATTACCCTGATCGTCATCTTTACCTAATAAATCTTTTCCTTCAATAACGTATTTTCCGCCTTTTGTTTGTTTAAATAAAGTATATTGTCCTATCTCATCATTCTTATAAAAATATATCCCATCACCTAAATCAGTATAATTATTTTTTAATGGTTCGTTGTATTTTTTATCATACATTGTATCTTTGCTTACAAAATTTTTATTGCTGTAATTCGCTAAATAATCAAAATACGCTTCAATTGAATCTTTCATTATTGGATTTTTTCTTTTCGTATACAAATCGCCGGTGATACTTATCTTATTGCGCGTAAATTTCATCGCCCATTTTTCATACGGACTGCCGGGATCACCGGGAGCTGGCGCGTGTGTGTCATTGCGCGTATGATCCGGAACTGTCATATCTTCCAATAAATGCAACGTGTGTCCAAGCGCGGTATACGCGGCCTGCTTGTTTCCTTCAGCGTACAAACGCAAAGCTGTTGGCCAACTCTGATCCCCGCCGTACAACGCGTATTTTTGCTGTTCGTTCGAATCAGTTGCCCATTGTTTCGCGCTTACCGGATCGCGCGATGAAAGCCCGATTTTTGAAAGCAATTTTAATGCATCTTGACTGATTTCGCCGGCGTGTTCAGCGCTCCATCCTTGATTATTTATTGGATCATAAAAATGATTGATATACCGCGGGCTCGTATCTTCTTCTATAGATCCTTGCACAATCAATTCTTTTTCTTCCGGCGTAAATTTGTCTTCGTAAATAATATTGTAAAAATCAACTATTTCATCCGTCAGCGCCGCGTGCGTGGTTCCTTGATCATACGCAAACAGCGCGTTCGGCAACGCGAAAAAAATAAAAAAAACAATAGTAAATTTTTTCAATTTACCTTCCATAAGCTTTTAGTTATGGAGGTCGGCATCTCCCTTAGGAGATCCGATCTCCAAAAATTTAAGGATTTTTCTCTCTATTCAACTTTTAGTTTTCCTTTTTCCCTTTATTTTTAATTTTGGATTTATCGTTTGTTTTGAATTTTTGATTTTATACTTTTTATTTTCGTATTCTCTTCATTCGTAAATTCGTTTTAATTTTTTTTGTTGAAAGTTGATGGTTGAACGTTGAAAGTTAATTTCATTCGTTATTCGTTGATTTATCGTTATTTATTCCATCCTCTATTCCTTCTTCTTCCAAAAATCATTCCGTTCATCAGTTGAAAGTTGCCATCTACCAACAATGTGCCAGATTTGATTTTCTGGATTAAAACCAAATGATACAAAATCTTTCCTATAACCTGCTGGCGTGATCATTTCTTTGCCATTCGGCCATACTCTCCTATCTTCATTAGGAAAAAATTTTTGGTAATCATAATCTACACCGTAAGTGGTATCCAATTCCTTCGGCGGCATCCACTCCTTGCGTATTTTTTCATATTCTTTGATTTGGATTTGTAATTGTTCAGGCGTGAGACTCGCAATATAATTCTCAAATTCCTTATCGCCGTTTGAACCGCCAACATACTTGCTTGCTAACGCGACATCGCCGGATTTAAGCGCGCTTAAAAATGTATCAAACGTTTCTTCCGGTGTTGCGCCGCCCCAGATATTCGCTTTTCGAGCCGCTTTGGTGGCTGCTTTCTCTTCTTCAAAAAGTTTAAGTGATTCGGCGCTTTGACGCGCGAAAAGGAGATCGTAGCTCTGATAGCCTAATGCCATTCGCAGATGCTGTCCAAATTCAAAATGAATCCAAAAAATAATAAACGCGATAAGAAACCATCCGACTTTTTTAAAAATCGTTTGTTGCGTGGATTTTCGCTCGTCTATTTTTTTCAATACCTCTTCAGCGCGAAGCGGATGCTCCGGATTCACTAAATCAGTTGGTCGCTCTCCATTAAGTTCGTCGGACATAGGAATAGGAAATTAGCTTTTTAGGGGGTTAGCTTCTTAGAAAATTAGAAAGTCAGCTAAAAACTAAAAACGAAAAGTGAAAAATTTTTTTTGGAGGGACAGTCCCCAAAAAGAAACACCGTATAAGCCATATAAATAAAGGGTTGTAGGTCGATTTCTTCAATTTGGGACGATTTTAATAATTTTAATAAAAATGACCTAAGTAAAGAGATTGGGAAGTCGGACTTCCTTAATATTTTTATCTGAAAAATTCTCCCAAAAATCCAATTATTGAATACCGCCAATTTTTAATTTTCTCAACTGCGGTGTATTCGATGGAAAGCGGTCCTGTTTCGCGTGGTCCGCCTTCGCGCCACCACGGGCCCCAACCGCTCATCCATCGCCACGAAATAAACATCCACCCGAGAATAAATCCGAAAAGCGTAACGCCGATAATCAATCGCCGCGCGGACGCGCTCAACTTTCCTTCTTTCATTATCCGTAAAACGAAAAAAACCAGCCAAAAGGCTGGAACAAAAAACAGACTCGGATAGGTATTCAGATATTCAGCTACAGCTCGCGCGTCCATAAAAATAAATCAAAATGTAAATCTCAAAATGCAAAATGACAATGTAAAATGCAAAATAAAAAACTGAATTATGAATTATTATGAATTCAAATTTGTTTTGAATTTTAAATTTATATATTGTTTCGGATTTCGTCCCGCATATGCAGGACGCCCTGCGCATGCTGGGGCGTGCTTCGGATTTCAGATTTTTATTATTCACCATTCGTATTCACTCTTAACTCTTTTTGCTACTGCCTCACATACGGCAGTAGCGCCATGAAGCGCGCGCGTTTGATCGCTTGGCTTACTTTCCGCTGATGTTTTGAGCAGGTATGCGTTTTCTCGCGCGGCAAAATGCGCGCGAACGATGAAAGATATTTTTTCAAAACATCCGCATTTTTATAATCAACTTCGTCAACGTTGTTAAAACAAAACTGACAATGTTTTTGATTTTTTTTCACCTCCATAATTCATTTTAAATTTTAGATTTATGATTTTGGATTTATGATTTGTTTCAAATTTTAGTTTTCAATTTTTTAATTTTGGATTTAGATATTGTTTCGGATTTCGTGCTTCGGATTTCGGATTTTATTCTAAAACGGTATTTCGTCCACATTCACCTCTTCGCCGCCGATTTCCGCTTCTTGCGGTTGCGCGGTTTCTGATTGCTGTTGTCCGCCGTATTGCTGATCTCCGCCTTGTCCTTGTTCTCCTCCCTGCCCTTGTCCTCCGCCTGGCCGCGGTCCTGCCTGCAAACGTTCCGCAACAACCTCACTTTTATAATGTTTCACATTTTGCTGATCAGTCCATGAACGATTATTAATCCTCCCTTCCACAAAGACAAGTCTCCCTTTTGTTAAATACGCTTTCGCGAAATCCGCAGGTTTTCCCCAGACAATAACCGTATGAAATTGCGTTTCTTTTTGCGGCTGTCCGCTTTTATCGCGCCACATCCGATTTGTTGCCACGCCCAACGTAACCACCGTTTGCCCGTTCGGCGTAGTGCGCGCCTCCGGATCGCGCGTTAAATTTCCAGCCAAAAAAACTTTGTTAAGATTCATAGTAAAAATAGGATATTAGCTTTTAGGGGATTAGGAGACTAGGAAATTCAAAATGAAAAAATTAAAAATCAAAATGACAGTGTAAAATTTAAAAATGAATTAAAATAATTGTATCGTTTTGAATTTTAAATTTCGGTCATTGGGATTTGTTTGTAATTTGGTGCTTGTAATTTGGATTTCTGCCCACTACTCTTCTACAAACTACTCACTGTTTAAATCTTCAGTAGTTCCTCAATCTCTTTGCCTAACGCTTTCAAATCTATTCTGCCTTTTGATTCTTTTACCGCGTCAGTTGCGATACCGGGCACTTTAATGCGCCGTCGCGCGCGTTTTTTCTCTTTCGTTCTAATCGGCTCCATCGTGATGATAAGATATCGCGCTATTTCGGGCAATAATTTGAATCGCGCTTTGAGCGCGTCGAGCTTCAGCCCTTCAAGGGCAAATTCAATTAACAAATAAAATCCTCTTGTTTGTTTTTTGATCGGATATGCGAATTTTATATTTCCGATAACCGTGTCTTTTTTAACTTCTCCTCCCAACGCAACAATTTCCGATTTCACCTTTTCGGCTATTTTCGGAAGATCCGTTTCAGTATACGGCGCGGGAATAATGTAAAGCAGTTCGTACATAGGAAGAGGATATTAGATACTATAAAATTAAAATGTAAAAATCAAAAATCAAAATGACAAATCAAAATGTAAAATTTTTTCACTTTTTCCAGCCTTCGTAGCCGTAGCTACTACGGCGGAGTAGGCCACTCTTAGTTATTAACTATTCCTTATTAAGCCACTGTATAAATTCTTCTTTAAGCTTTCCTGCTTGTCGTTTTGTCGGTTCGATTCCTTTTTGCGCGCAAAAATCCTTAAAACTTTCCAAAGCGACAATTTGCGCATGAGTAAATTCTTTAAGTTTTATCGCGAGAGGAGTATCGTCAGATCGTCGCTTCTCCGCCTGTTTCGCCATAATCATTCTTTTTTCATCTTCCGATGATTTTTTTAGCGTCTCGAGGGCAGATTTCTCTTTATTCATTTTTGAATTTTAGATTTTCACTTTTCACTATTCGTTCTTCACTATTAACTATTTTATAGTATGCATACTACCGAACCGCCATCAAAATGTCAAATTCGCCTATCTTCTTTTCTGCCTTTTTATTTTTCACTTCCCTTCCTGATAGAGAAAAATATATTTTTATAACATCGGGTTGGCAGTGGGGACAATAATGTGGCAGTCGCCGAAGGCGACTGCTTAATAGAGAAAAGGCGGTTATAAAAATATATTTTTCTCTATCCTCCTCACTCTATCAACCTCTCTTTCCCGACGATCACGGTTATTTTTTTTGATAATCCTTCAACGACAAGCGGCGTTTTGACGATTTTTCGATCGTCAACGTTGATTGAGATTTCTTCTCCGTCCTGCGCTTTTAACACCTCAACGCGACGCGCGAACAAATGCGTGTCAATCGTCAATCGTCTATTAAAAAGACCAAAAAAAGATCCGCGCGCGTTGTATACTGCCACCTCAAGCAGCCCATCGCGCGGATTCGCAAACGGCGCGCATACTTCATCTTTAAGCGCATCGCGCAAAAAATTACAATTAATCGCGCGCACCCGATCGCCGCGCGAGAGCGTCATCGTGTACGCATCATCGCATTTAAGCCGCACTCCTCTCCCGTCAATATCAATATGAGAAATAAAATATGATCCGTTATATTTACCAACGTCTAAAACCTTTTTAAGACGCGCGGCAATCACGTCGCATGCCAATTCATTCGTGGGAATCCCTAACAACACCGCGAGAGTATCGTATGAACCTACGGGCACATATCCAAGCACTACTTTTTTATCTATAACTTCAGCGGCGACTTCGGTGAACAGCGCTTCGCTCCCCACCGCCACGATCGTTTTCGTTTCTTCCTGATTTTCCCGCTTCAAAATATCGCGGATAATCTCCGCGGCTGATTTGATAATGGTTAATTTAATGATCTTGCCGGTAATTCCTAAATTATTTACGCGATTTTCAACGCGCGCCAATGTTTTTTGATATTTCTTCGCCACCAGATGAGAATCGTACAAATAGTAATACATACGAATAGGAGATTAGCTTTTAGGGGGTTAGGAAATTAGGAATAAACCAAAATGCAAAATTATTTATATTCTAACATTCTGCAGAATGTTAGAATGTTTTTATATCTTTCAATATTTTTAAATTTTGATTTGTCATTTTGCATTTTGATTTTTACATTTTGCATTGAATATCGTGCTTGTTGCGGGATTAACTAAATAATCAAGCTGTTGCATTAAAAATTTGAAGCTGCCTAATTTATTATTCTTCATTCTTCTTCATCGCTCCTTCTTCCATAACGCACTTGCCATTGAAGATCGCTCCTTCTTCCATTGAGATCAGCCGACAATACACATCGCCGTGCACGCGCGCGGTCGACGCCATTTGTATTTTTTCGGCAATATGCAAATTTCCTCTCACTTCCCCGCTCACGAATGCGTTATTCGATTTGATTTCTGCTTCAACCAACGCTTCTTCGTCAGCGTAAAAATCGTTTTTTGTTTCAATAGAACCGCGAATTTTCCCGCGAACGATGATATCGCCGTACGCGGCAAAATTGCCTTCAACTTCAACGCCCGCGCCGATGACCGTTTCGGCGTCCTTGCGATCAACTTGTTTTTCCTTGCTCATAAACATAAATTAATTGTTAATAAAAAAACTCTTTGACGAAATTACTGCCAAAAAGAACGCTTGTTTATTATCAGGAAATAAAAATCAAAGTCAATCAATTGTACAACCTCCGCATTGCCACTGACGAAAAAAATTAGTGAGAATATAGTTATCCACAGGGAGGCTATTGCTCTTTATGTAAAAATTGATACTATATTCTTATACATATCGGCTGTATTTACGAAACAAATTATACTCATTATATGTTTTCAAAATCACACTTCAAGATGTTAATAATGGTGATAGCGTTTGCGGCAATTATCGCAGGCGGAAGTTTAGCGTACGCGAGTCATTCATGGGGTACGTACCATTGGGCTATAATCAGTAATCCTTTCTCCCTTAAGCTTGGAGATAACGTTTCAAACGTTTGGGATGCTTATCTGAGCGAAGCCTCATCTGATTGGAGCGTATCATCCGTACTCGATACCATTACTGTTGCTGGAGGCACTAATAATACAAAGGGGAGACTGACACCTAAAAATTGCATACCGACGAGCGGACGTGTTGAAGTTTGCAGCGCAAAATACGGAGCAACTGGATGGCTTGGAGTAGCTTCAATCTGGGTGAACGGCAGTCATATAGTCCAAGGAACTGCCAAAGTAAACGATACATACTTCAACACCGCAACATATAATACGCCTGCGTGGAAAAGATTAGTGATGTGCCAAGAAATCGCTCATACGTTCGGACTTGATCATCAAGATGAAATTTTCGACAACCCAAACCTTGGCACGTGTATGGATTATACAAACAACCCAGCTGGTCCGCCTTCGAACGAACATCCTAATGCTCACGACTACCAACAGTTGGAAACTATTTACGCGCATCTTGATGGTACTACTACCGTTGGACAAACGATTTCTTCTGGCCCTGGGAAAAGTTCTGCATTGAACGGAATAGATGGTCAAGAAATAGCTGAGTGGGGCAAATCCATTCGTACTGCTTCTGACGGTAAATCATCTTTATTCGAACGAGATTTGGGTAACGGCAAGAAAATTTTCACTTTCGTCATCTGGGCAAACTAAAATCGAAAAATGCTTTAAAAACCCCGCTTCTGTAAGCGGGGTTTTATTTTTATCTGAAAGAAGCTGAGCTTATGATCCAATATCTGGAATCAGAGAAAGGAATAATAAAAAAGAAAATGTACTCTGAAAATGAAAGAAAAGGCAGAAGATGTCTTATTCAAAATGAAAATTTTAGAAATTATTGGAAAATGTGAGCCAGAAAAGATAAAAGAAACAAAAAAATGAATCGAAAACAACTTGATTTTATTTGGGTTTTTACGCTATTGACAAAATTTTCAAAATATGCTATATTACTATCAATATAGTTAAGGTTCATTACAATAATCTAAATTGTTCATTCGATATAACGTGCAGCGATACTATGCAACTATCATACATCGCTCACGATTTATATTAATTAAACAATAATAAAAAAAGTTGAGCCGTGCATCTATCTGCGTTAATCAGCGTTTAGATCCGCGTGCATCAGCGTCTTAGAAAAAAGGAGAAAAAATGGAAAAACAGGAAATCAAAACAATCAACGATACTGAAATCGAGGAAGGTATTTCTGTTGATGACATGATTGAGTATTTAGTATTTAAAAAAGAAACAATAAAAAAGGGGATGTATTCTGAGGATACAAGAAAAAAGGCAGAAGATCTCTTATTCAAAATGAAAGTCTTGGGAGTCATTGGAAGATATAAGCCAGAAGAGATAAAAGAAACAGAAAAATGGATCGAGAACGATAAAGTGTTGCGTCAACTTTATGATAAGGTATCGATATTGTTAAACGGAGTGAAAAAATTAAAAGAGCAGGGTGCAAAAAGTATAAAGATTTGCGAATTGAGGGAAGCGATAATAGATAATTTGTACATAAAAATATTTTCTAATAATTTAGATATAATGAATTTTTAAGAACAAAAATCTTTTATCTAAAAAACGCCGACAAAATCGGCGTTTTACCATTTGCTAAAAAATATCTGGTGCCCGGGGAGAGACTCGAACTCTCACGAGGTTTCCCTCAGCGGATTTTAAGTCCGTACTGTCTACCTGTTCCAGCACCCGGGCCTATAACATTTCCATAACCTACCATTTTATTTTCATCGCGTAAACACTTAACGCATTTTTTGTTCTTCCTACTAAGAGATAAGCTATTATTGTGGTATGTTTGATATAAAATAATCTTTGTTGCCAATTTACCAAATTTTAAAATATATATAGGATTTTTTTTGTAGCTGTATTTATACCCATATAGTTTTCCGTTTACATCAAAATAACTTTCTATCTCCTTTTTAAGCCATTTTATAAACAAGGGAGCTGCTGACGTTATTCGTAATGACCACTGTCGATGTAAATTTGTTTTATGTATCCACGTAGAAATACTTCCGTCTCCATCTATTACTCCCCTTAAAAAATCGATGAAATATTTTCTATCGATTTTAATCGGCCCAAGATTTAATGACTTTCGTTGAATAAATCCAATATGTAATAAGTATCTATAAAACAAAACATCTCCAAACTGTATTTGAGAATATATTTTATCATGGGAATCGCCGCGACATTTCCTGCCAACTTTGACTTTAAGACTGAGTGCTTTTTTGATTTTGACTAAATGGCCTCTGTCTTTTGAGGTTATATTAATATGTCTACCATCCTTATTTAAGTGACCATCTGTTGCGATATAACCGATAACATACCAGAGATTTTGCGGTTTTATATTTTTTAAGTCAACCATGCATTAAGCGTACCCTTTTTTTAATTTTGCGCAACAAAAGAATATAGTTCCACCACCCGGGCATACTTTTATGATATAGTATTTTTTCTACTGCGCAACATCAACAAAAAAATACCGCCGACAAACAATATAAGTGTCATCCATTGCGCTAAACGCACGCCTACAAACAACGGCTGATAATTCAATCGCAAGAATTCGATAAAAAATCGTCCGATTGAATACCAGATGAGATATAATGAAAATATCGTTCCGTCTTTTTGAAAGGATTTTGTTTTATGCGCAAAGAGCAAAACGAAAATACCGCATACGTTCCATACTGCTTGATATAAAAATGTTGGGTGAAAAAATTCTGTGTCCGCGTACTGCGCAGGACGTCGTTCCGCGTCAATCGGAATCCCCCATGGCGCGATTGTTGGTTTTCCAAATAATTCCTGGTTGAAATAATTTCCAAAACGGCCAATCGCTTCGCCGAGTAATAAAAGCGGCGCGCAGATATCAAAAAAACGCCATACACTATATTGGAGATGGTTGCCAAACCCCGATTTCTGCTCCATGTTCGATAACGCGGCTACGACTTCGTCGCTCCTCCTCGCGGTATCTTTTTTATTGATATCGCTTCGTCGTTGCTCCTCGTCTCGCTCGCGTTCTCGAACATTCGCGACGAAACGGGGTTCGGTAACCATCTCCTTATATTTTTTTTGTAAAAAATAAAGCGCGATTCCGCCGCCGATGAGCGCGCCGAAGATACCAAGGCCTCCTTCCCAAAAATAAAAAATTTTAATCAGATTGTGCAAATACTTTCCCGGTTCGGAAAAAATATGATACAATCGCGCGCCAATGAATCCTCCAATGATAAGCCACAAAATAACATCCCAAAATGTGTCGCCTTCCAAAAATAATTCTTTTCTGCGGCGATATAAAAAAAATATGCCGATTACGATTGCGGACACCATCAAAAAACTGTACCAATAGATAACAAAAGGACCAACTTCAAAAAAAGGGTGCGGTCGAAATGTATGGAGAAAGGTGGACACGGATTAATTTTTAATTTTCAAGTAAAGCAAGCGAACAAAATTTAAAAATTTTCAAAATCGCCCCAAATTGAAAAAATCGCTCTATAATCCTTTATTTACGCGGCTTATAGCGTGTCTCTTTTTGGGGACTGTCTCCAATTCAACCCCAATTTAAGGTTCTAAAAGCACTTGATCGATAAGATAGGATAATGATTTCTTAAATTTAATCGCTTCGCTGTCGGTTATCGTACTATCGCGCATATAGCGACAGCCGACGACCACAACCGGAACGCGCGCTAACGGACTGAATGCCATAAAAAGGCTCTGGTCGCTCGGCGAGATATTTTCTCCTTGATGAACACCGAATGTATTCGTTCCCGTATCAAGATCGAATCCATATACCGCAACAGAGTCGTTCTCGATATAGGGCGAAATTGTTTCTTTAAAATTGTTTTCGATGACACGGCATTCCTCGCATGACGCGCGCGTGAAAAGATACACACGCGGTTTTTTTGTTTTTTCTTCACGGCAAATCGATTGGTCGGTTTCGTTGAAAGACGCTATGTTTTGAATAATATGCACCGGATCTTTATAGATTCCGACAGTTTGATAAGACGCTTTCTGTACTTGTCGGGTTTTCTTTTCAACAACACCAAGCGACACGAAACTCGAAATCACGATAAAAAATATCGCGATGGAAAAACCGAAAATGACATAGATCATTTTGCGACGATCCATAACAAATGCAAAATGTAAAAATCAAAATATCTCCGATATGAAAAATGACAGTGAGATAATTACAAAATTCAACAGTTATCCTTCAAGCGAAGTCGAGAAGTTCGAATAAAGGTAATTCTCGACTCCGCTCGAAGACTAAATTTTAAGTTTTGAATTTTAGATTTTGGTTATTTGTCCGCCAGCTGGCGGATCGTATTTCGTCCCGCATACGCAGGACGCCCTGCGCATGCTGGGGCGTGCTTCAGATTTCGGATTTTTTATTATTCACTATTATAAAACATAGTTATAAAAATAAAAGGTAATAACCTTGTGTTTTCTGCATTCGCTCGGGAATAAAAGAACACTTCTATTCCGCTCGCTCACTTGAAAATAAAATACTCCCGATGAACGAGAGTATTCTTTAAAAATAATTTTATGTATCAAATACCAAATGCAACTCTTTGAGTTTTTCTATAAATTCTTCGCTTTCTCGTCTGTTTTCAAAAAAATCTAAAATTTTTGACATCACAACCGTCTTGTCCGCTGGCCATGAATGTTGTTGTACAAACCTGATCTCTGAACGCGTCAACTTCATCGCGTACAACTCATAATCTTCAAACGCTTCAAAACAAATCGGCACAACGTCTTTGACGATTTGCGCTATCGCCTCTCCGTATACGCGAATCTCGTATTGCGCGTGCGCATCAAGCCGCAATTTTAAAAAATGCATCAAATTATGCAGATCAATTTTCCAATACCATTCGGTATAATTGGCAACTGATAAACCGATGCGCGCAAGTTCGCGCGCAAGATCCATTTCAAGGAAATGTTCGTAATGATCATATTGATTCTCATAATCAACGCGTAATAGATGCAATACTGTTTTTTGTTGATCTTCGGTAAGTTCTTCAGCACGCCCCTGTTTATTGGTCGCGCTCTGTTTGCGCAAAACCGCTAGTTCAGGCATATAGAATTCATTGCTCATTTTTGAATAACGTGCCGAGTATTCATTCACGCTTGCGGTCCGATGGCGAATCCACTGCCGCGCGACAAAAATCGGCATTTTGCAATGGAATTTGAATTCAACCATCTCAAACGGAGTTGTATGCGCATGCCGCCGCAAATAACGGATTAACGCGCGGTCATCGCTTGTTTTTTTCGTTCCTTTTCCGTAGGACACGCGAGCCGCTTGCGCAACGGATTCATCGTTTCCCATATAATCAACGAGATACACAAATCCGTGATCAAGGCAATCAATTTTTTTGCCAAGCCATTTTTCTCCGCCGTCGCTTATCATTCTTTTCGTTATCGCGCCATCTTCATTGCTACTCGAGCCACTCGCCTCTATTGTTTCAACACTCTCATTGAGTTCAATCATAACATTCCTTTCATGTTCATTTCTATGTAAAATAACTAAATTGAGTATACATATTAAATCACGAAATGCAATTTTTAATAAAAATATAACGGCACGGGATTGTATAAATAATAATATGACTTAACTTTTTCACGATCGTGAAAAAGTTAAGTCATATTAAAAAAGAGGTTTTACTCTATAAATACACTAATCGTATTAAATACATTTTTAATGTATCCCTCATCTCCTAACCTCCTTCCGCCAGTCGCCAGAGACGAGGCGCTTTCGGCGGGAAAAGCCAATTTTCTATTCTTATTTTTCTCTCTTCCTAACCCCCTAACCACCTAAAACCTAATTTCCTATTTTTTATTATTGCATTTGCGCGCGAGTTTGATATAGTTTGATACAGATAATTTTCTATTTTTTATCCTTCGATTTTTGGGCGCGTGGCTCAGCGGTAGAGCACAGTCCTGATAAGACTGGGGTCGGAGGTTCGATTCCTCCCGCGCCCACCAAGATAGATTATTTATATTCTTTCCATTATATAAATTTGATGAAATAAAAGGCGTCAAGGAATCGAAAGCCGGAGCCGAAATTCTGAGCACAGAATTTTGGCGAGGCGGGACTGCGACCTTGCGCGAGCGACGGCGAGCGCAAGAGTTGTAGTCGATTCCTCCCGCGCCCATAGGAAAGTGAAAAACGAAAAGCAAGAATGGAATAGTGATTGGAATCGCCACGCGTACGCATGGCGCCCCTCGTATGCGGGGCGAAAGCCGCACCCAGCTCCAGTTCAATTAAGAACGTTTTCTATAATTGATGTTATTATTTTAAGAAATGTTAATTTGTATGAAAGTGTTTTGAGTGGAACTGGGGCTGGAGAGGCGGGGTCGCGACTTCAACCGATTCGCCAGTTGGCGAAGAGATTGAAAGTTGTGACCGATTCCTCCCGCGCCCACCATGCCAAAATTTCGTTTTATTCCTAATTTCCTAACCACCTAACTGTCTAAAAGCTAATTTCCTATTTTTTGCCCCTCTCTTCCTAACCCCCTAATCTCCTAAAAGCTAATTTCCTATTCTTTATGTCTTACGATATTATTTCAATCGGGGATCCGTCGCTTGATGTGTTTTTGCAAATAAGCGATGCAACCGTGTTGTGCTCGCTTAAAAAGGAAGCGTGCCAAATTTGTTTTAATTACGCGGATAAAATTCCTGTTGAATCACTGGTGCGGACAATCGGCGGCAATGCGGCGAATAATGCGGTTGGTTCCTCTCGTCTGGGGATGCAATCGGCGTTTTGGGGAATTGTCGGAAATGACAAAACGGGTGAACATATTATCGAAGCGCTGAAAAAAGAGAAGGTGTCTCGCGAATATACGCGCATTGATCAAAAACAAGAAAGCAATTATTCAACTGTTATTAATTATCACGGCGAACGCACGATTTTTGTTTATCATTATCCAAGAAAATACGCGTGGATTCCGCTCACGCCCGCGCGATGGGTTTATTTCACTTCCACGCACACCGATTTCGCGAAATGCCATGAAAAATTACTGAATTACATCGAACGTTCGCGTGCGCGCCTTGTTTTTAATCCGGGAACGTTTCAACTTAAATTAAGTAAACAACAATTTTCAAAAATTATCCGTGCGACAGCGCTGTTTATTGTAAACAAAGAAGAAATGCAATTGAGTATTGGTGTCAAAAATCATCATACTATTCCTGAATATATCACGCTTTTTATAAAACAATTTGATTTTAAGGGAATGGTGGTAGTAACTGATAACATGAACGGATCATATGGATATGAAAAAGGAACGTTATATTATTGCAAACCGTTCCCCTCACAATTGATTGAAGCAACTGGCGCGGGAGACGCGTACGCGACCGCGTGCGTTGCCGCGTTACAGTATAATCAATCACTGCCTGAAGCAATGCGATGGGGCGCGATTAATGCCGCGTCGGTTGTACAGAAAATCGGACCGCAGGAAGGACTACTTACTCTTAAACAATTGCGCGCCACACTCGTTAAAAACAAAAATTTCCGTTCGGAAATCATAAAATAGGAGATTAGCTTTTAGGGGATTAGGAATAAATAAATCAAAACTCCAAATTACAAGCACCAAATTCCAAACAAATTCAAATATCTAAATTCCAATGACCAAAACGTTTTGAATTTTGAATTTCGTTCATTAGGATTTGTTTGTGATTTTGTTTGTGATTTGGAATTTGTAATTTGGGATTTCCGCTACTCACTATCCCGCCTTCGGCGGGACTCCGTCAATGGCGGTGGTCAACTACTTATTATTTTTCACTACTAGTTTTTAGTTATTAACTATAGTCGCGCGGCTAGCTCAATGGTAGAGCGCAAAGTTGACGTCTTTGAGGTTGTAGGTTCGATCCCTACGCCGCGCACCACCTTTCGCGTTAGTAAATGTTACGGATGGCTTTGCTATATTTCTTGTGATTAATGCTAATTCTAATTTTTTTATCATTCTTGATTCATGATTCATAATTCTGTATTTCCGTTTTTCACTATTAACTTTTAGTTATTCACTATTAACTATTTATCTCTCCGCTCTCTCTATATACTGCCCTGTCTCCGTGTTCACGCGAATAATTTCTTCTTCTTTTATAAATAAGGGAGCGTTCACGCGATAGCCGGTTTCAAGCACTACTGGTTTTGTCGCGCTTGTCGCGGTATCGCCGCGCACGCCAGAAGCGGCCTCGATGACTTTCAATTCAACGACTTTTGGCAATTCAATTGAAATCGGTTTGTCGTTAAACCGCATCACTGTCGTTTCTTGTTGTTCCTTCAAAAAATTTTTCAATTCGCCGATAATCTCTTCCGTTAAACTGAACTCCTCGTAACTCTCTTGATCCATAAAATAAAACATTGCGTCTTTTGCGTATAAAAAAATCGCCGGCGATTTGACAACATCTGCCTCTTCAACTTTATCGGACGCGTTAAATGTTTTTTCGAGCGTTTGTCCAGTGAGCAAATTGCGCAATTTCGCGCGCACAAACGCGCGGCGTTGAGCAGTGCGCGCGTGCTGGCTTTCCAACACAATAAACGGCTGGCCATCAAGAACAATAACCGAACCGATTCGTTTCAAGTCATTCATTTCCATAGAAAAAGTTAGTATGAAACATACTAAGCATAGGAGAAATGTATTATGGGGTCAAGGATAATATCTATCCAAAAAAATAGACTCCCGCTTATGCGAGAGCCTATTACAGAAAATAGTATTTGTTATTTGTTGGTAAAATTTTTTGAGCTGAAATCAATATCCTTAAAAATTGGGATTTTTTCTGCGCCGCCTTCGACACGATAGCCGTCTTCATAGAAAAGTCGATTTTCACCGAGATTATCAACCCGTTCAACTTTTATTTCTTTAGGCACAATTACGTTAAATGACATATCGATAGTCTCTTTGTCACTATCAATCCAATTATTTCCAACTCGATGAACAGATGGCGGCATAATGAAATCGCTTGTCGCAACAAAAAATCCGGTGAAAATAAAAGTTCTTGTTCCGTGATATTGCCAACTATCCCCTTTTTCTTTATATGAATAACCAAAATAATCTCCTATATTCTTGCCATCGCTGACAAAATTATCTATCGTGCCCGGATTTTTCTGAATATAACCGCAGAGCCATTTTTCGTAATCTTCAATTGTCGCTTTTCGTAAATGAGGCCAAACTCTTTTATCAGTAGTTTGCTTTAAATCTGTTATATAACAATTTTTCCAAAAATATTCGCCAAGCAACACATTGCGATACGCCTTCTCTCTGTTTTCTGCTTTTATTTTTGCTTGTATTGCTTCCGATTCGTGAAATTTTGCGATCGTCTCGTTTGCAATCGCACACTCCGCTCTATCGCTTTCCGCACTATCGTATTTGATTTCTTGCGCTATTGGCGATCTGGCTCTATTGCCGCTACAACCAATAAAAAGGGCATACATCAGAACGAACAGTACTAATTTTTTCATCAATTTCTCCGTTTTCTAAATTCAAAAAATCGCATTTTTTGAATTTGAATTATTTATCTATTTTTTGTCCTTTTCATATTTTAAAAGGACTAAAAAAAGTATACACCAACATCAATTTTTGTCAAATTTTTGTATACAAGATTATACTATCGTGAAAAAAATTCTATCGCATCAATTTTCTATTCAAAAAGGTTCGGCGTTAATTCTTTCGCTCTTTCGGCAAAAAAAATTTTCAATCCTTCGATAGTTATTTTTTTTATCATTTTCGGCAAGGCTTCGATTCTTTTGACTTTAGCAAGTTCTCCTCCCAAAAAAATATCGTCAATTTTAATGCCGAATTTTTTCTCCACATCATCGCGGACATCAGCTAAGGTAAATTTTTTAAAAATGAAATAAAGATCAACAAAATCTTTCGGATCGAATCTATCGAGAAGCGCCATTAATTTGTTCGCGGCGATGTCGCGCAAACTGTCAATTTGCATCCCGTCCATTAGTATCGTTTTTTCCAACTGTCGGAATGGATAGTTGCTGAATTCAACTTTTAATTCTTCATGTCCGAATTTAAAGAAAAACTGATCTCTGTCGTATAAACGTTCAAAACGCAACACGTCAGCTCCGATAAGCGATTTGAGATTTTCAGTAAAACTATGCAAAAATATTTTTTCTATCTTTTCAAAATAAAAAAAATCTAAATCATCGGATATTCGGTGATTTAAATAATAAGCGGCTAAAGCCGTGCCGCCACTCAAATAGACAGCAGTCAAATTTGGCTCTTGGCTCACTGCGGCAATAACTTTTTTTTGCGCGTTGGTTAAAATGGTTTGTTCCATAAAAGAAGTTCTAAAAAATCGCGGCGATTTTCGGGAATTTTAAGTTTCGGTAGATATTTTTCAAGCAATTTTTTATCTATTTTTTTCCCTTTATTCGCGCTTAAGCCATAGTTAATAATCCGCTCTAAATGCCAGATCGGATCCGCCTTCGCTTGCTTTTCATATTCAGTTTTTTGATAATCCCAAGTCATATTTATAGAGTAGCACGTAATTCCAAAAATTACAAATAAAAATAAAGAGTTTAAGAGATCCGATCTCTTAAACTCTTTCATTTATTTTTTGGGATAATTTTTACGGAAACTTTCGAATGCGTTGAGAGCTGTTGCTAATAAGCTTTCCTTAAGACATAGTTCGTCGCACAAAAGCATTTTTCTGTAACCGATGTCATACAGCCACGCGAGTTCCAAAAAATCAGCGCATGACGGAACCGTATCTTCGATTACCGAGAGAAGAATCCGCGAACCAACTGACGCCTCTGGATCTTTTTCAATAATCAGCTTAAGCGCGTTCATAATTTCATGAGGCCGTTCAATTTCAACATACAAATCGCCGCGAGCGGCAACAAGCGATAGATTAGATTTTTTTTGAAAATGATTCGCGACAAAATTCAATCCTTTTTGATTTTCAATTTTAAGCATCACTTCCGCGTCTTCCCCGACTAATTCTAAAAATTCGTCTACATCTCGCTGTTCTTCCACGTATGAGAGATAATAACGATTAAAACCGAACTGTTTCACTTTTTCAATTTTTTCCAATTCCGCGTCAGTGAAAAGCGGTCCATTTACTCGAAGACTATGGCTCCTCAAATGAAGCGATTCTCCTTCGCGCACCATATATTCCGGACCTCCTTTGAAAATCAAACGCCGTCCGCCTTCCATGACTTTTTCAAGCAGAGCGCGATCTACGCCTGCCTTAAACAAAACCATAGTTGGCGTTTCAACCTCAATCGGATGATTGATGGCGATATCAAGATAATCTGGATTAAAATGCACTTCTGTCACGCGGAGCTGGCGTCCTTTTACATCAAAAAATAAAGGAATTTCACTTTTTGTCGAACGCACGATATCAAGTTCTTGATCGAGTTCTGTCGCAGACATCATTGCGCTGTTTAACCGTATTCCTGAAAGACGGCTGT
Organism: uncultured Gammaproteobacteria bacterium; assembly: GCA_964626355.1. GTDB lineage: Bacteria > Patescibacteriota > Patescibacteriia > UBA2591 > CAZVCF01 > CAZVCF01. The sequence continues at coordinate 10,533 of CAZVCF010000007.1, read as the reverse complement.
CGCGCGCGAAACGTTTAAAGTGCGGAAAACTCGGCCATAAGGTCACCGAAAGTTCAATATTTTTCATAAAAACACTCCTTTCTTTTGTAGTATTCGGGCGAGTTTCAATTTTATTGAAACTCGCCCGCCCTGCGTATGCGGGGCACTCACCTGATTATAAAAGCGATTTTGACTTTGGCGGATCTTTTTCCGTGCGTCGTGTCTTTGACTTGCCGTCGGTCAATTTTTTCTGAGATTCTTCAGATGGCGATGTATGAACCGTTCCAAGTGATTTGTATACCGTTTTCACTTGAGTCGCATTTTGACGGCCTTCAATTTCTTCTCTGAAATAATCAACCCTGCTTGTTTCCTTAGCGAGAATGCCGAAAATAACATCAACAACGCGATCCGCTTCAGGAAGGTCGGCAATATGGTCTTCATCGAGTAATTCTCTCCATTGGCGATAAATACTCTCATCATCGTCGCTTCGTCTGTTACTTCCACTATTCGCATACGGTTTCCGTATAAGATACACTGAATATTTTCTTTTTAATTCCTCAAAAATTTCTTTCGTGCTTAATCGTCCCTCGAGTATCACTCCCGTGATTTTTTTTGCGTGCGCTTTGTCGACAAAATCATACGGAGCTTCATCGCCGATAAGAATCAATATCGGTTGAATCGCGTTTGGCGTAGAAACATTCCGCGCAAAATAAAGCGCCGCGAGTTCATAACTTTCAGTAAGTCCTGAACCGCCTTTGCCTTCAATAATCAATCCTTTAAGTTTCTTTTTCAAATCAATTCCTTTCGCGAACTCTTGCGCCTGAAGAGGGTATTCATCAGAATAGGCATCGCCAACTGTGGCAAAACAAATTTCCATATCTTCGCCAAGATATTCTTTCCCCTCGAGCTCCAAATAAGGAAGTTTTGAAAATATAACCGCGGGCCATGCGCCCATAGATCCGGTATCATCGGTTATAATTACTAACGGCGATCCACTTTTTGTAGTAAGCATTTGCGGGAGCACATCTCTTAAATTTTTTCCCGTTTTAACTGCGTCTGCATAACTTCTTCCCGCATGTTTATCATAATCCTTGCGAGCGGTATTAAAATCATAACCCTTCCATACTCCGGGATTATAATCACCTGATTCTGACATACTATTTTTCTCCTTCGTCCCACCGTAGCCTATTTGGCGAAGGGGGACTTGTTGCTCATGATTTCTAGAAATGTTACCGAGCGCTAGCGCCTAAAGCCTAACGCCTAGTGCCTAGTGCCTGTTCTCTAGAAACCTTTGAGCGGTTTCATATTAGAACGAGAACGGCCGAACGATTCTTGTCGAACTCGTTGTATTGTTTCAAATAAATCTTCCTTTTCCCAATTGGGACGCGACAGCGCGCCTCTCACAATAAGTCGTTTTATAAAATTCGCTAATGGATCTGGAACGGTATCGGGAATCATTTTCTTTTTCACACATTCGGCATTTCCGCCCAACGCGTAAATCATTGTCATTCCTAAACTATAAAAATCAGATTCCGGAATTAACGGCGAACCGCCATCTATTTCTTCTGGCGGAGCAAATAAGAGAGTGTATCCTTTGCTTACGTCTTTACTCGACGGCTTTACCATCGAAAGCCCGAAATCAACTAAGACAACCAAATGACTCTCTGGTTGTATGATGATATTTTGAGGTTTTACATCGCCATGCACCACGCCATGATAATGCAGATATTTCAAACTATTTAGTATCCGTTCAGCGATCCACGCCACATCTTCCGCATCAAGACGTCCGGCTTTTTCAACAACTTGCGCGAGAGTTGGACCAGGAATATAACTCATCACCAGCGAAAAACTTCCGTCGTCCATTCGCACAAAATCTCTCATCACCGGAAGAGCGTAATGACGCAGATCCCAAATTGCCTTTGCTTCCGCGAGCAAAATCGCTTCGTCTTCAGGAGAGATATTTGAACAGTGTTTAAAACACACTAACTCATCGGCAAGAATATGTTTCGCTTTATATGTTTCACCAAATCCTCCTTCAGCAATAAATTCTAAAATGCGGTAATTGCCAATCACCTTTCCTTTTAAATTATTGCGAAGAGTATCGTATTCTGCTCTCTTGGAAGAATTCATAAGCACTGCGCGCGCGTCGTTGATTTCCTCTGCCCTATTTTTATCTCCTCCTTTATCAGGATGATGTAATTTCATCAACGCTTTATACGCCGCAGAAATTACTTCCGGACATGCGCGCGGATTGACCTGCAACACCGCGTACCAATCCTTATTTTTATCACTTTTATCTTCCTTTTTCATTCGTTTCTCCTATTTTTGTAAAGAGCTATTTTATTTATAATAATCATTGAACGCAAAATGTCAAGGAAAATTACCTTGGATTACGAAACCAAACCATTTTCTATCATTCTATCATTGCGAGCCCCGAATGGGCGTTGTATTGGGGACAGTCCCCATAAAAGAGTGCCCTATAACCCGCATCAGTAAAGGGTTATAGGTCAATTTTTTTCAATTTGGGGCGATTTTGAACGATTTTGAAAATTTATTGCCACGACTTTGCCAAGGACCCTCAACACTATCGGAGGTAGTTAAAAATTCTATTTTTCATACCATAGACTCTATTCTATATTGTGCGACACAACAATATTAATGAACATCAAGTCAAAAAATAAAAAAGCAAAAGTAAAGATACAAAATTTAAAATTATTTAATTAACGAGTTTCCGCCAGAGGCGGATCCGCCTCTGGCGGAAACGGATTAACGAGTTATTGAAAAACTAAATATATGTCTACCGATTTGATTTTCAGTGTTCGTATTGTATTTTTTAATTCGTTAACCCCTTAATACGTTAATCTATAATTCAAAATGTAAGATTTTTTAACTACTCACTATCAACTATTTTATTCACGCATTATCAACAGAATATTCAGTATAAATAAACAATTTATTCATAGTTTATTAACTATTTATTAGTAATTTACCGAAAACTGTGGAAAAGTATGTTAATAACTTGTGTATTTTGTTGATAAAATAATTTCGTAGTTTGCTATTTTATGCCTAATTTATCTTGAATTACGATAAATCAACGAATAACGAATCTAATACGAATTTACGAATGAAGAAAATACGAAATTAAGAAATATGCTTCGCGAAACAGATAGAAATTATTCGCTATTAATCTCTACGAATTTCAATCAATTTCTATCTTGTCAAAGGTCAAATGTCAATGGTCAATTGTTTTTCCTTTTTTCATTTTCTACGTAGAACAATCGCATAAAATCATAAAATAGTATAGTATTTATATATAATTATTGTGTCGTACAATATGAATAGGAGATTAGCTTTTAGGGGGTTAGGAGATTAGGATTTAGGATATTTGGAATTCATAAGAATTGGATTTAGGATTTTAATCCTCCTTCGCCTGCTGGCTTCCGCCGACGCTAAAGCTTTGGCGGACAAGTCGGAAGGACGAGTCCTCCTTCGCCTGCTGGCTTCGGAAGGACGAGTCTTGGTGGAATCCCCCGTAGCTTGCTACGGAACTTTGAGTCCAGAGCTTGCTCTGGGGTGCATACCTTTGATTATATATTTCTAATCAAAAAATTCGCCCTGCATTCGCGGGGCGAATTTTATTTTTCATTATTTATATTGAATCTTGAGATTCCATTGAGATGCGCGCTAAGAGGAGAATTTTTAGAACTCAAAGTTTATTTTATCCTTTTTATCTTCTTTTTTATCATTTTTCGCGTTTCGCGCTTTGTATTGCTTAGTAATATCGTACACCAAGTCAAACGCAAGTTTTTCCGCCAACTTTATTGTTGTAGCGTCTATCCATACCCTTACTTCACTTATTGCTTGATATTGTTCACTTTTAAGCGAACCGATCATTGTATTCTTATCATTATTACGATATACCGTAAAAATAAAATGTTCTCCCGCGTTATCAAATGTTGCACCATTATTAAGCAACGCCTCGCTCATCGCATCAACAAAAATTTCCATATCAACTACCGATGCAGTGCTAATGCTTATCTTCTGAAACGTAAATCCTTTTAACGGATATCTGTCATATTCTTCGCATCCAGTAATCAATACGACCCCGACGATTAACAGCAAAATTATTTTTTTCATTATTTTTCTCCTTTCCTGTACATCTATTGAACGCGAGGTCGTCTTAAAACAGTCTCTTCGCTCAATAAATAACTAATAAAACGGTAGTCTATTCAACAAAAAATGTCAACATATAGACTTTGTCTATTGACTTCCAGAACTGTATATGCTATATTAGTAGATATAGGCGACAATGCCTCATTATCAAGTTCATTAAAAAAAAGTCCCCCTTCGCCAAATAGGCTACGGCGGGACAAAGGAGAAAAGATGCAAAATACAATGGTAGAAACGGATCTGTCTATGGGAACTTTTACGCATTATTTTGAAGCAAAACGGCTTGGGAGTCTTTATTTCCCGAACGGGCATTGTACTACCCCTAACAGATATTTAAGTTTCAGAAAATTTTTTGTTGATTTAAATGATCTCTATAAACTGGTAAGCGGCTGGAAAGTAAATCATACAGAGGTTCCTCTTAATGATATTGTTGCGGTTATCGCGTTTGGTTCAGCGGTTCGCTATCCGGGAACAGAGACAATTTTTAAAACACGTAAAAAATATCTGCTTTTCGGTGAAAACCGAATAATTATGGAAGAGGTTCCGATTTTTCCGCGCGATGTAGATTTTCTTGTTATTACGGAGCATAATCTCGTAAATGAAAAAATACTTGAACCGTTGACTACGCACGATCAATATGGCGGCGTGTATATCAAACAGGGCGGTATTCATGTTTCAAATCGTGGCGTCGAGCAACTCCTTAATGCGGTTCGATTGCGTGCCATCGCCGGCGTCAACACTCTGAATGATCGCATCCGATTGAATAATGATACCGTTAGTATCAGCGCTCTGCGAGAAGGCGTGCCGATATTTTTTGATGAACGTTTTGAAGAAGTAGTTTCTCAAGCAAATATCGAGCGAACAACGCCGAGAAAAATTCTTTGGGACGAAAATAATGCAGGATTTTTAATCGGCAGAATTGAATAACTTTGCGTATTATTGCGTTTTTATGACAATAATGCGCAGAGTAAAGAGAGGAAAAAAATGACACACGAAGAAAGACAAGAAGTTATAAAAAATTTAGAGGAGACGGTGGTCGATTTAAAGAAAAAAATTGTCGACCAAAAAATTACCGACTTAATAATAAAAGATGATGGTGATGAACTATGTATTATATTACAAAATGGCAAATCGTTAACCGTCTCTATAGAATACTATTGTGAGGATTCTTACCTGCAGATCGATGAATAAAATGTATAAAATAATAATTGCCCCGCTCCGATAAACATCGAAGCGGGGATTTCTATTTGCCATTAAAAAAACATTCCGTACAATAAATTAAAGATGAATCCCGCGCCTTTTAACAATACTCTTTAAACGCGCGAAGTGTCTGTCGTCAAAAGGCACTGGATTCGTTGATTTATTCCTAATCTCCTAACCCCCTAAAAGCTAATTCCTATCCCTATGACCTTACCTGAACTCTTTACCATCTGCGTTGGAAAGAATGTGTCCGACATACACTTAGTCGCCGGCCAGCCGCCGCTCTATCGTCTGACGCGACAAATTTTTCCTTTGGAAAACATGTCTGTGTTGTCTTCGGACGATATTCTCGCGCTCGCCACTCCTATTCTCTCGGAGGAACAAAAACAAAAACTCTTTGAAAAAAAAGAGTTGGATCTTTCGTATGAAATTCCGAATATATCACGATTCCGCGTAAATTTTTTTTGGGAAAAAGGGAATTTGTCATGCGCCGCGCGCATTATTCCGACGCAAATTCCCTCATTTGAAGCGATTCATTTGCCGTCAGTTGCAAAAGAACTTGCGCAATTGAGGCAAGGACTTATCCTCGTCACCGGTCCAACCGGATGCGGTAAATCAACATCGCTCGCCGCTATCATTGAATATATTAATACGACTCGTTCGGCGCGTTTAATCACACTTGAAGATCCGGTTGAATTTATTTTCACCTCAAAAAAAACGATTATTATGCAACGCGAATTGGGACGCGATACGCTTTCGTTCGCTGAAGCGCTCAAACATATTGTGCGGCAAGATCCGAATATCATTATGGTAGGGGAGATGCGCGATCTGGAAACCGTCGCGCTCGCGATTACGATGGCGGAGACCGGGCACTTAGTGCTCGCAACACTTCATACGATGAACGCGTCCCAAACCATTGATCGTATTATTGATATTTTCCCTCCACACCAGCAAACACAGATACGACTACAGCTCTCGCTCGCGCTTCGCGCGATTATTTCGCAACAACTTATTCCCGCGCTCGACGGGGGATTGGTTGCCGCGCGAGAAGTGCTCATTAACAACAGCGCGGTGGCGAATTTAATTCGCGAAAACAAAATTACGCAAATTCAATCGGTCATTCAAACAAGCTTAAAAGACGGTATGATTAGTATGGAACGCAACGTGGAAGAACTCTTCAAAGGCGGTCTGATCAGTAAAGAAATTTTTGACCAAGTCGCGCGCGGTTTGCAAGCAGCATAATTTTAATCTGCGGAGGTCGAGCCTCTGCAGATTAGAAAAACGTTTTATTAGAAAAGATTTTGTCTGGGTAGATATTTTTATTACAAAAACCTGCTATTCACTCGAGTAAATAGCAGGTTTTCGCGCGGTAAAAAGATTAAATTTCGAATTCTTGTCGCGGTTTCTTTGTCTGTTTAATAATATATTGGATCACGAAGACTGTAATCTCTTTATGATGGGGAACGAATGTGGTTAAAGTCTCGTTATCTTTTAATCTCTTAAACGTAATGTGTTTTCCATATCTAACGATTCTAAAACCATTCTGTTCCAAAATTTTTATAATTTAACGGTCGCAGTTTTCCCATAAATAATATTTCTGGGTATTTTAACAGGAATATAGTTTAAGGAAGAAGAAATCAACCCCCTTAAACGAGGCTTTAGAATATCTTTATCATTAATACACTCTTCGATTAAATCTTTTATATTTTCTTTAACTTCTTTTTCTGTCTTGCCTTGCGTGGCAATACCTAAAAAATGACAATCGGCAACAAACCATTTACCTTCTTTTGTAATGAATACCGGAAACGGAAATTCAATTTTTTTTATCACACCTTTCATATTTATATCTTACCATAACTTCCGCGATAGCGCAATTAACCAATTTTTTCTTTTCGCGCCGCATACGCGAAATACATAAAATATCGTTCAAGCGATTCCGTGTCTTTTCCGTACGCGCCATCGCCATACAATACATCGCACACTACCTCGCGCGCGCGGCACAATTCGCGCATCCGCCGCTGTTGCTTCCATCGCGGATCATCAAGCGTCAAATCAAATAGTTCAAGCGCGCGATCAAGCGCGCGATTATTCTGCGGCTCAATTCCTTTGCGATACTGCGCAATCGCTCGTCCAACTTCACCGCCGATATTGCCCAACTGCTCCATTAACGATAAGGTATACCACCTCCCTTGAGCAAGCTCTTGATGAAGAGTATCTGGCATAACATTAAACAATTTCAAAAAGGGGACAAAAAAGGGGACAGTCCCCGAAAAAAGGTGCCCCAAAAGCCGCATCAATAAAGGGCTATAGGGCGATTTTTTCAATTTGGGACGATTTTAGACGATTTTACTCGAAAGTCGAACTATCCGTTTAGCCATTTAGATAAACCATTTGTTCTTAATAAACTCTGGTTCTTTTTTTGATTTTGATTCTTCTTCAACAAATTTTAAATAAGATAAGCGAGATTTTTCTAAATCATCTCCTCCATAATATTTTAAAAATTTCCCCCGATCTATTAATTCTCCTTCATAATCTTTTTGGCAATAGATCGAATAACTACTCCATAAATAATCTTCGGGTCTTTTAACTAATCCAGCCCGTACCGCATTGAGATCTATATGAGAAGAAACTTTCCAAAAGTATATTTCTTGATCAATTGGACTACTGTAAAATCTATCTTGAAAAAGATGTCCTGATGTTTTATGTCTATTATGAAAATAACGCGCATATAAAAAATTGGTTCGATGCATAATTTTTGAGATCGAAATAGTGTGCATCTCCACTTCTAAATGATAATGATTTGGTAAAAGATTGTAAGAATATAAATAAAATGGAAATTCTTTTTTAACCCGTTCAAAAATGGTTAAAAATTTTTTGTAATCTCTCGTTTCTCTAAAAATTTTTTGTTGATTATTGCCACGAGAAACAATATGATACAGTGTATGAGGAGCGATAATTTCTTGGCGGGCTTTTCTTGGCATATGTTCTATTCTACATCTTAATTAAAATTTGTTAAATTTATTGAAATTGTTGAAATCCTCCCATTTTTAAAAATTCCCCCTAAACCCCTTATTTTATGCGGCTTCTAGGGGGTACTTTTTTGGGGACTGTCCCAGAATTAAATACATATTATTTTTCGCTAATAAAACGATTAACAATCTTGATAATTTTTTCCCGAACTATCGTATCCTCAACATTTCGCGAACGATTATTTTGCCGCGGTCGGATGTTAATAATTGAATCAAATTCAATCCACTCGTTTGATGGATATAAATTAGGATACACATTAATACCCCATAGATTTTCTTGGCGCGATCCCTGTTCAAGAAGATACGCTTCTTCATCGGAATGCAATTCTCCGCCGATTGCCACAAATCCACTTTCAATATCAACAACCATTTTTATCATGTCGCCAAATTGTTCTTCAGCGATTTTTTTTAATTCTTGAATAGAAAGAGCGCTTTCAAGCAATCGTATATTTTTTTGCATAGAATTATTATCACCTATAAATATCTTTCCTGTGGGCAATATCAATAAGAAAAATTTTATCAAGATACAAAAAACTAAAAATTACTCGCCAATCGCGGGTAACTCGAAATGAATAGAATCCTTTCAACTGCCCAACCAATGGTTTAGTGTGGAGAGACGGGTGAAAAGGATTTTTCTTAAAAATTTCTAACAGACAAGCAAGTTTCTTCTGAATTTGTTGTGGAGTTAACGTTGCTGACTTAAGAAAATCTTTAGAATAAAGTATGTTCATTTATTACCTTGAATTACGAAATGCCATTTTGCGTCTTTTTTCATGCGTTCGGCTGCGACTTCGCCCGGCCTTCGTAGCCCCGATGGCCATCGGGGCGGGGTCAGCTCGCTCCTCGGCACGCTCGAACGCGCGAAAAAATCCATCAAAAGCGCATTTCGTAATTCAAGGTTAGTAAGAAATGCGCTTAAAAAATTCTTTCTTGTTTGTAAAAATAAATTGCGGTTTTAAACGAGACTTTTTGAGAATCCGTTTTATAAATAAACTTTTGTATTCCCCTTCGTCGTCTTGCAGTATAAGGAAAAAAAGTTTTTTGAGATTTTTAGTTTCTTGTTTTAGGGCTTTTATTTCTCTATAAATTTTTTCAACCGTTTGAGTAGTCATATATTTAATTTACCTTATAACGATGGACTGTCAAGTAGAAATGAAGAGTTAAGGATCTGTTTTTTATTTTTCACTATTCACTATTAATTTTTCGCTATTAACTATCCTCGTGTGGATAACTCTGCTCACTAAAAAATAGTAATGGTATAATAAAAAATATAAAATCACGGGTTAAGTATGGAGGGGAGCAGGATCAAACAAAGTGTTTATTTAGAACCAATCTCAAAAATGATTTGGGTCATCCTGAACACCGTGAAGGATCTCAAAAAAATTGCTTAAATACGACCAACCAGATTCTTCGCCCCGATGGTCATCGGGACTCAGAATGACAAGAGAAGTTATTTTTGAGATGGATTCTAGTATGTTTTGTGCTTTGGATTTTAGATTTAATTTTATTGTGGATCAGCAGAAATCAAAAAAGTATCTGTATGTCATCGTTGGCGCGCTTGTGATTATCGGACTCGGCATTCTTTTATTGAACGATCAAAATGATGAAATTGCCCCTACTGAAAAAATTGCTTCTCCTGAAGGAGGAGTGAAAAAATCATCTCAACAAAAAAAAGAAGAGCTGTTTGATATCACCAAAGTAAAAGTGTTACATCACACCGACACAAGCACTGATCCGGAAATGATTATACCGATCTATGTCTCAGCTGACAAAAAATGGAATGGCGAACCGCGCTCGTCGCGAACCTTTGAAGTCAATCTGGCTAATAATAAATTGAGCCCGTCAAAAATCACCGCGTATCAAGGAGACCTTGTCACGATAAAAGCATTAGCGGTTGATCATGACTATGATTTTAATTTTGGTCTGGTGAATTATCGGAGCGAAACCATCACGCAAGGAAAGCGCGTCCCTAATCAATTTGAACTGCCGGAGACTCCGGGCGTTTATCCAATTGACTGTTCGTCGTGTAATAACGGCAAAGGAGCGAAACTCGGAGATATCTACATCGTTCCAACGCCAGCGCCCAAAAAATAGTACATAAAATCCGAATATCGAAATCCGAAATCCGAAACAAATTCAAATGACCGAAATCAAA
>CAZVCF010000006.1:0-30076 GCA_964626355.1 uncultured Gammaproteobacteria bacterium | reverse complement strand
TCTATCCTATTGATGATGCGGTGAACGCGTACGATCGCGTTCTCAATGATCCATCTGTCTTCACTGTCCTTTTACACTATTCTGAAAATTCCGAACAAAAAACAACAAAAAGTATATTTCCGAAACATGCACAAAATAATCCAATCGAAAGCAATGAACCGATAAACATCGGCATTATCGGCGCGGGTAATTTCGCGCAAAAAATTATTCTTCCAATCCTCGCAAAAAATAAAAATATACGTGTAAAGGGAATCTCAATAAAAACACCGAGTACTCTCCAGTCTCTTGAACAACGTTATCAACCTGATTATATAACAACTGACGTTCAAAAAATAATCAGCGATGACGATATACAATTAGTCGTCATCGCAACGCCGCATCATCTTCACGCAACTCACCTTACACAAGCGCTTAAAAATAAAAAACAGGTGTATATTGAAAAACCGCTCTGTATTACGCCGCAGGAGCTAAAAGATATCATTGCGTTCACGCGAAATGAAACAACATTCCCCTATCTTTTTATAGGCTTCAACAGACGTTTTTCACCGTTTATCCAAGAAGCGCAAAAAATCTTTTCAAATCACTCCCCGCTTCATATTATCTATCGCGTGAATGCCGGCGCGATTCCTCCTGATCATTGGATAAACGATCCGCAGAAAGGCGGCGGAAGAATTGTCGGTGAAACATGCCATTTTATTGATACGATATGCGCCATTACAAACGCGCAGCCGATATCAGTCAACGCTGATTCGCTTGATTCCGATAAAAACGCACCTTATGAAAATATCAACGCGCAATTTACACTATCCGATGGATCGACAGCATCGTTAATATATATGACCAACGCGTCATCGCGTCTCCCGAAAGAATATATCGAAATCCACGGCGATTCAAAATCGGTGATTATCGATGATTTTAAAAAAATGACTATTTATAAACAAAATAAAACAAAAAAAATTCGCCGATGGACACAAGACAAAGGACACACAAATGAAATCGAAACATTTATCAAAACTATATTAAATGGCGATAAACCGCCTATTGCGCTTGAAGAAATCTTTCTCACAACGCTTACAACATTCAAAATAATTGAGTCAATTCGATTACGAACTCCTCAAAAAATAGATCTCAATTTCCTTGTTTGAATGCAACACGCAGCGAGAAATATATTTCTACAACCGCCTTTTCTTTAATACGCAGTCGCCTTCGGCGACCGTAACATTATTGCTCCCACTGCCAACCCGATGTTGTAAAAATATATTTCTCGCTGTATACGCAACCAAACTTCATAACAAAAAATAGTATGCAAAAAATCAATTCTATCATAGACACACTTAATGAATAAATTTTCATATTTTCAACGTATTATTGCGGCATATATTTTTAAAAAACCAAGTCAATTGACCTTTTGGCATGAAAAGCTGTCAATCAATGATGACGCGTCGTATCACGTGCTCGGTCAATATTATATGACCTTTGAAGATAAAGCGCGCTACGGAGGCCCTTTTGATTCGAACGGTATTCCCCTTCTAAATTATCATGGGGAAATCGGCGCGCAATATAATCCGATAGCGATTGCGCACTACGGGCTTGCTCATTTCAATATCTACAAAAAAACAGGCGATCAATCTTCATTTGAAAAAACAAAAAAACAAGCTGATTGGCTTGTTGAAAATTTAAAACCTAATATATATGGCATAAGTGTATGGCATCACTATTTTGATTTTGATTATGATCCGCCTTTACGAGCGCCATGGTATTCAGGCCTTGCGCAAGGACAAGGAATCTCGCTTCTGCTCCGCGTCTATCAAGAGACAAAAGATGACCGTTATTATCAAACAGCGCTTAACGCTTCGGAAAGTTTTTTTAAACACATAGACGAAGGCGGCGTACTATATGTTGATGAAAAAAATGATATAGGACTTACGCGTTTGGATGCAATTCAAGGAAAAAGCGAGGAGCGGAATAAGCCGTATTATACTCATACGGTGTTGAGCACCGCAGCTTTTGACGCAGAAGTGCGCCAAAGGAGTAAGTCCTATGACAAATGGATTGAAGAATATATCGTTTCTCCGCCAACTCATATTCTCAACGGTTTTATATGGGGGCTCTGGGGCATCTACGATCTATGGCTTTTTACGAAAGAAAACAAATATAAAAATCTGTTCGACGATTCTATAGCGACCCTCTTAAAAAATATACACCGTTATGACAACGGTTTTTGGTCTCTGTATCAATTAAAACACAAAAAACTCCTTCGAATGCTCGCGAGCCCGTTTTATCACCGCCTGCATATCATACAACTTAAAATACTCTATAAAATGACTTCTGCGCAACTATTTTTAGAATATGCCGAACGTTGGAAGCGCTATCAAAAAAATATTTTCAACAGAACATACGCGCTTCTCTACAAAAGCATTTTTAAACTGATTTATTATTAATTTCCTAAGAAGCTAATCAGCTAAAAGCTAATAAGCTATTATATGCGAATTCTCATCATTCATCAATATTATCTTCATAAAGACGATCCGGGGATTTCCCGTTTTAACCAATTCACCAAGTATTGGAGCGCGCATGGACATCAAATTACCGTCCTCTGCGGCACTGTTCATCATATGACCGGAAAAAAACTTGAAAAGTACAAAGGACGATTAATTACTAAAGAAAAAGAAAGTGATGCGGTATCCTTAGTTCGTTGCGCTGTTTCGGAAAGTTATAACAAAAATTTTGCCGGAAGGTTGTGGGCATATTTTTCATTCACTTTCTCAAGCATCATCGGAATTTTTTTTGTAAAGAAACATGATATTGTTATCGCAACATCACCGCCGTTGTTCACCGGCATCACCGGCTATATCGCTTCCCGCCTCTGGCGGGTTCCGTTTGTGTTTGAAGTACGCGATTTATGGCCTGAATCGGCAATTGATTTAAAAGTACTCACTAATCCAGCGCTTATCAAAATGTCATATTGGCTTGAACACTTTATTTATAAAAAAGCTCAAAAAATCAACGTATTGACACCCGCTTTCCGAGAACATCTTATAGCCAAAAAAAATATCCCGCCGGAAAAACTGATTTTCATACCGAATGGAGCTGATCTTGATATTTTACATGCGACCATCGATCTCGAACAATTCAAAAAACACTATCAACTTGAAAATAAATTTATTCTTCTCTATATCGGCGCTCATGGATTAGCGAACGCGCTCCATCAAATTCTTGAAACGGCTGAATTAATCAAAGATATGTACCCCAGAGCAATTTCTGAACTCAAAGTTCCGCAACAAGTTGCGGAGAATTTCACCAAGACTCGTCCTTCGAAGCCGATAGGCGAAGGAGGATTAAAAGAATATACTGATATACTTTTTCTCTTCATTGGCGACGGAATGTATAAGAAAAAACTTGTCGAGCTTGCGAATCAAAAACAGCTCATTAATGTGCGTTTTATCGATCCTCAACCGAAGCAAACGATTGCAAACTTCATTCTCGCGAGCGATGCAGGTGTTGCGGTTCTTAAAAAAATTGATACATTTAAAACAGTCTATCCGAACAAAATTTTTGATTATATGGCGTGCGGAAAACCGGTGCTCGTTGGCATAGATGGTATCGCGCGAAAACTAGTAGAAGACGCGCGCGCCGGCATATTCTTCGAACCGGAGAATACTCAAGAATTTAAAAACGCACTTATGCGCATATACCACGACAGATCGCTCGCCAATACTATGGGACACAATGGCTACGAATATGTGAAAAAAAATTATTCGCGCGAAACGCTCGCCGATCGTTACGAACAAGAACTGTGTCGTCTCGTATCTTAATCCCGCGACTCCACCGTAAAACCTTTTAAAAAAATTTTTATGATTTCTTCCATATCACTTTCCTACGGCATCATTATTATCGTTTCATTTCTTGCGACTTTCTGTAGTATCCCTTTTATTAAAAAATTTTGCCGTACGCATAATTTGATCGATGATGCCAAAAAAGATCACCTTAAAATACATAAAAATCCGACGCCCTTGCTCGGTGGACTTGCGATGCTAACGGGATTTATATGCGCTTCTATTATTTTCTTATTCGTTCAAAAATATTTTCTCGAATCGTCATTTCCCGTGTTAATCAATCAATATATAACACTTATGATCGGCGCATGCGTTGCGTGGGTCTTCGGCTTTTGGGACGATATCAAATGGCAAGTGCGCATACTTGCGAATCCAAAAATAAAATTAGTATCTCAAATTGTTCTCGGTGGACTTCTTGTAGGATTATTATTGCAAGCAGGATTCTTATGGCAAATATCTACCTCTTTAATTATCGGTCTATTCATCTCTCTTATCTATTTTCTCGCAATTATTAACGCCTCGAATATCCAAGACGGACTTGATGGATTATTCGGTGGAATTGCGCTTCTATCAGGAGTCGGTTTTTTGATAGTAAGTTATAACGCGCATAATTTCATCGCTCAATTAATTGCGCTCTCAATAATTGGCTGTTGTTTGGCATTTCTCTTTTATAATTTCAATCCTGCATCGATCTTTATGGGAGACAACGGAAGCTATTTTCTCGCATTTCTCTTGACCGTACTTGCGTTGATCTTCACTTCTCTCTCAAATCTGCGAATGACTCTTGGCGCGCTCTTAATTGTAGGACTCCCGCTCGTTAATGAATGTTTTGTTGTTGGACGTCGCTTACTGCGCGGTCAATCACCGCTCACTGGCGATCGAAAACATATCTATGATATAATGCATCTCAAATTACAGTCTGTTAAAAAAACAGTGATAATAAACTATATACTTCACGCTATCTTTGTCAGTATCGGTATTATCCTTATGGTATGAACTATCTCATCCGATTAGCGCGGCGCAATCCGCTGCGAAAAATTATATTAATAACCGCTGATTGCGTGTTTATCATTATCAGCGTGCTGTTTTCGTTTTTCCTGCGATTTGATTGGAAAATTCCAAACGTGAATCACGCATTATGGTTCGCCGCGCTCAATATCGTTTTTATCATACCAATATTTAATTGGCAGAAACTGTACAATCTCAATCTTACTTTCTTCGGCACGCGCGATCTGTATAAAATGTTCAAGGCTCTTTTCCTCTCTTGGTTTTGTATTATTTTCGCAGTCTATATATTGCGAGACTTTTTTATCATCAACAGTTTCCCTCGTTCGATTCTTTTTATTAATCTCGCTCTACTTATCATTTTTCTTAACGCGATTCGAATAAGTAAGCGCATTGTGCTTGAATTAAGAAGTTATAAATCCGGTAAACGGATTGTGATTGTTGGAGCCGGAGACGCAGGAGAACAACTTGCGCGCAAAATGCTTCTCAAAAAAGAATTTACCCTTGTCGGATTCCTTGATGACAGTGAAAATAAAAAAAAGACGACTATTCATGGCATACCGGTGCTCGGCTCTATCGACGACCTGCCTTCCATTCATAAAAAATATGGAATTGAAGAACTTATTATCGCCATTCCGTCCGCAGAACAAAAAACGATTAAAAAAACGGTTGATCTCGCGCGAAACAATGGCATAAAAAATATCAAAATTGTTCCGGGTATTATCGAATTACTTAACGGAAAATTTACCTTGCACGATATACGAGAAGTGTCTGTTGAAGATTTGCTCGGTCGGACGCCGATCAAATTCGATATGCCGCTGCTTGAAAATTTTATTAAAGGAAAAAAAGTCTGTATTACCGGCGCGGCCGGATCAATAGGCCAGGAATTGCTCAAAAAAATACTTCTCTTTAATCCTTCGAAAGTCCTTGCGATTGATCATGAAGAAACAGGTGTATTTAGGATCACCGAATTAATGCGCAGGCATTTTCCGCACATATCGTTTCATCCTTCTGTCGCGGATATCGGCGACCATAATAAAATCGATTATCTGTTTGATAGATATTCTCCGGAAATCGTTTTGCATGCCGCGGCGTACAAACATGTGCCGGTTATGGAACACAGTCCCGAAGAAGCGATAAAAACGAATATATTTGGAACTTTAAATCTTATTGATCAGTCAATACGATATGGAGTTAAAAATTTTGTCATTATTTCAACTGATAAGGCAGTTAATCCGACATCTATTATGGGCGCGAGCAAGCGATTCGCCGAATTGCTTATGAAACGCGCGGCGATTCGACAAAACCATTCAACAAAATTCTGCGCTGTCCGTTTTGGCAATGTCTTGGACAGCCGCGGCAATGTGATAGAAATTTTCAAAGAACAAATCAAAAAAGGCGGTCCAATAGAAGTGACGCATCCGGAAATGAAACGATTCTTTATGCTCACACAAGAGGCAGTGATGCTTGTTCTTGAGGCGGGCGCGTTAAGCCAAGGCGGTGAAATTTTCGTTCTTGACATGGGCGAACCGGTTAAAATAGCCGATCTCGCGCGCGAGATGATTCGATTATCTGGATTTGAGCCTGACAAAGATATTCCAATCGTTTTCAGCGCTCCGCGTCCCGGAGAGAAGCTTTTTGAAGAGATATTGACAAAAAATGAGCAAGCAACTAAGCTAGATAAAATTTATATCAATAGAGAAAATCATAAAAATCTCGAACAGATTGAACTGTCATGCCAACAATTAAAAGAATTGCTCATGCAAAAAGAATATAATAAAATAAAAACTACGCTTTTTGAATTAATTAAATAATATGGAAACAAAAATAGATCCTCCGATAGCAGATCATGATATCAATATCATCGAGATATTTTCTATTCTCAAGAAACATGGCAAAACAATAATAATCACTGCGCTTATCGTTATATTTCTGATGATAGCTCTATCTTTCTTTTCGGCAAGTGATTCGATAAACGACAATAAACTATTGGAAGGATCTCTCTTGCTCGACAGCGCATCTATCGACAATGGAGAAAATCTTAAAATTTTTTTAGAACACCCATCTACTCTGCAAATATTAGCGCAACGATTAGATATTCCTATAGCGCAGGCACCGCAGTTAAAACAAAAAATAAATATAAAACCTCAAAAGGGTAAATTTTTAGAAATCACAGTACAAGACTACGACTCCATAACCATAAAAAAATTTTTAAAGGAAATTAGCTTGATTATTAATGAACAATATAGACAATCTTCTCGAGATATACAATTACGTATAGAGGCAATCGAAAACCTCGCGATTCAAATCAAACAAGCGCAAGAACAAATTATTGAGTTCGCAAAAGATTTATCGCGGTTAAAATATGGACAAAGTGAAGGAGAAGGTCTTATCGCCCAATCATATATTCAACTTCTCAATGGCGAAAGGAAAAATCTACTCTCTCTTCAACAAGAAAAAATAAAAAATGAAAAAGAATTAGCGGTATTAAAAAAAACAGATATTATAGGACTCTCGTCAGAACCGATACAAGCGAATCTATTATCTGGAGAAAATAATAAAGAAAAACAAAAATTTTTATTCATAATCGCAGTGCTTGTAGGTTTATTCGTTGGTCTTATTATCGCTTTTTTTAAAGAATATCTTGATCGAGCCCAAAAAAAACATTATTCTAGAATCGACTAATATTAAATTACTCTCTGCAACGTAAAAAGTTCCGAATGTATTCGGAACTTTTTACGTTTATAGTCACTTATATTTTTTTCTTTTAACAACACGCGCTATCGTATCTCTGTATTTTTCGATTTTCTGTTATAAAAAATTCTATATCTAATAATCCGTTAATTCGTTAATAAATAATAAATATTTATTCTTATCATAATTCGTTCTTCATAATTCTAGTACTCTCCTCCCATATCGCCCATGCCGCCCATGCCGGGCATTCCGCCGGGCATTCCAGCACCTGCGTTCTGGTGCTTATCCGGAATCTCGGTTATCGCGGCTTCGGTGGTAAGAATCAAACCGGCAACGGACGCGGCGTTTTGCAACGCGCTGCGCGTCACCTTTGTCGGATCAACCACTCCGGCTTGCAATAAATCTTCAAATAAATCGGTCGCGGCATTATAGCCAAAATTGCCGCTTCCGTTTTTCACTTTTTCAAGGATCACTGATCCGTCTTTTCCCGCGTTCAACGCGATTTGTTTTAACGGCTCTTCAAGCGCTTTGCGTACAATTTCCAAACCGATTTTTTCATCGCCGGAAACATGCAATGAATCCAGCGCGCTTGCCGCGCGCAGAACCGCAACGCCGCCGCCAACCACAATCCCTTCTTCAACCGCGGCCTTTGTCGCTTCAACCGCGTCTTCTACCCGTTGATGTTTTTCTTTCTGTTCGGTTTCCGTTGCCGCGCCGACTTTCAACACCGCAACACCGCCTGCCAATTTCGCAAGACGTTCTTGTAGTTTTTCTTTGTCAAACTCCGATGTCGCTTTTTCATATTCTCTACGAATCTGCGCAACGCGATCCTTAATCTTCTTTTGATCGCCTTTTCCCTCAACGATCGTTGTGTTATCTTTTGTTGCCACAATTCTGCGCGCATGACCTAAATCGTCAACCGTCGCGTTTTCCAATTTCAAACCGACCTCGTCTGAAATAACCTTTCCGCCAGTCAAAATCGCGATATCCTGCAACGTTTCTTTTTTGCGATCGCCAAATCCAGGCGCTTTGACCGCAAGCACATTAAAGGTGCCACGCAATTTATTCACCACGAATGTCGCCAACGCCTCGCCATCAACGTCATCGGCGATTACCACTAATTCTTTCTTGCCGCTTCGCGCCACTTTTTCTAACAACGGCAAAATGTCGTTAAGCGCTGAAATTTTTTTGTCGGTGATAAAAATTGACGTATCGTCGTACGCGGCTTCCATCTTATCCGCGTTCGTCACCATATACGGCGACACATAACCGCGATCAAATTGCATTCCTTCGGTCACCTGCAATTCAATTTCAAAACCTTGAGAGTCCTCAATGGTGATTACGCCGTCACGACCGACTTTTTCCATCGCTTCCGCGATAATTTTTCCGATTGATTCGTCTTTCGAAGAAATAGTCGCGACTTGCGCGATTTCTTCTTTCGAAGAAACTGGTTTTGAGATTTTTTCCTTAAGATATTTAACTACCGCCGCAACACCTTTTTCAACGCCGCTTCGCAATTGAATCGGATTTGCTCCTGCGGCAACATTGCGAAATCCTTGAGCCACGAGCGCTTGCGCCAAAACGACCGCTGTTGTTGTTCCGTCGCCAGCGGCATCGTTTGTTTTTGACGCCACCTCCTGCAATAATTGCGCGCCTAAATTTTCAAACTTGTCTTCAAGCTCGATTTCTTTCGCCACAGTAACGCCATCGCTGGTGATTTGCGGCGATCCAAACCCCTTATCAATGGTCACATACCGACCCTTTGGACCAAGCGTCACTCTCACCGCGTTCGACAGTTTATCAACGCCGCGTTTGAGCGCCGCGCGAGACTTTTCATCAAAAATAATTTGTTTCGCTGCCATAAAAAATAAATTAATAATAATCCTAGCGCCTAAAGCCTAGATCCTAACCAATGATTGCCATAATATCATCTTCTGAAATAATAAGATATTCTTCAGCGCCTGATTTGATTTCGTCAGGACTGTATTTCTTGAAAACAACCTTATCGCCTACTTTCACTGACATCGGCGATCGCGTGCCGTTGTCCAAAACTTTTCCCGGACCAACCGCAAGCACTTCTCCTTTTTCCGGTTTTTCTTTCTCTGCGGTATCAGGCAATACAATTCCCGAACTGGTCATATCATTTTCCGCAATCGGTTTTATTAAAACCTTATTGTGCAACGGTTTAATAGTAACTGTCATACGAAATAATTAATTATAAAAATATATAGAGGCGCAGAATTCGAACCAAAATCAAATTGACTCTTGTTCGAATTCTGCGCTCTTAATCGACCTTTGAAATTTATTCTTTTAGGATAACCAAAAAAAAGTATACAAAAACGATTAGCACTCGTCAAGTACGAGTGCTAAGTCTACTATTTACCGATAATACTTACTTTAATTTTGAAACAATTGTCTCGAAAATTAAAGAAAAAGCTTATTTTTTATTTCAATCATAAAAAATTCAAAAATCAAAATGGTCTACTCCGCCGAAGTAGCTATTCGGCTACGAAGGCTGGACAAAAATCAAAATGACAAATCAAATCTTAAATACGAATATCAAAATCCGAAATCCGAAACAAATTCAAATTACCAAAATCCAAAATTCAAAACAAAAACAAAATCGGAAATGCGAAACCGTTTTGGTCATTTGGATTTTGAATTTAGATATTGTTTCGTATTTCGTGCTTCGAATTTCGTGCTTTGTTATGAGAGGAGATCGAGCGAAGCGATTTATTTACATTTTACATTTTTGTAAAAGACCTATAATGCGCCAATCGAGAAAGTCTTTTTTAGAATAATCCTTGTATCGTCTTCAGTAAATGAGTGTACCGCAAGAGATCTCCGAGAAGAACGGTTGAAAGCAATATAAAAAACACAAGACATTGTACAATAAAAATTTCGTAAAAATTTCTTCGCCGTCCTATTTCATGCCCCTCGCGAATATAAATCGCCAGCGCGGCAATAAAAAAACCGATCCACACATAATATTCAAAGGTAAAAAAAAGATTGATCATCAAAAGTCCTGACACAAAATAACTCGCTATTTTATAGACGAGATGCTCAATGCCGATATTTAAAAAAATAAGCGCGAGCATACTGATCGCGGAACTTATGGCAAGAACCAATGAGTTCCCTATTGTTCCACTGATGATAAGATACCGATACGGTCCGAGTGTAAAAAAAAGATTCTCCTGTGAAAAAATTCTCCACAATGCATCATTATCTATCGCGATACCGCGCGCAATCCCCATTATGCCTTCGATGAAACCAAAAATGAGAATAATAAGGGCAATGCTTTTTATGAATAATTTTTCCCGCGCCATTGCTTTTATTTAAAAATAGAATATACTACTAATAGTACTGTTCAAATTCTCTTTAACAACCAGAAATTAACACGGGGATAGTTAACAGAGATAAGGATTCATAGTATAGCTAATAGGGTAAAAATCAAATAAAATTAACTTTCAACATTCAACCATCAACGAATAACGAATCTAGTACGAATTTACGAATGAAGAAAATACAGAAACTAATAGAAATACGCTCGCTCCGCTCGCGAAATAGATAGAAATTATTCGCCATCAATTTCTACAAATTTCAATCAATTTTCATCAGTTTCTTAATTTCGCTTTGTATCTTTAGTTTTTCGTTTTTATTCGTTGATTCGTTCTTAATTCGTTATTCGTTGATATATGATCTTTCATTTTTAATTTAAATTATGTCCACCTTTTTCAATATCATTCAAATCATACTCTCGGTGCTTCTCGTCGCATCCATATTGATTCAAGCCCGCGGAACTGGGCTTGGCGCTGGATTCGGCGGAAGCGATATGTATTATCATACCAAACGCGGCATGGAAAAAATTATTTTCATCGCCACTATCGCGCTTTCTGTGCTTTTCATAGGGGTAGGCCTGTTTCGCGTGATAAAAGGAATATGAAGGATATTACCTATTTTTTATGCCGCTTTTTTTCAAAAAACTACTGATAGTGCCACGCGTGCTTTCGTTGAAAGAAAAAATAATCGTTACCGCGCTTGTACTTATTCTTTTACTTGCGCTTGGTAATCTTTTTTCTCTCTATTCGCGCATCGCCCTATCAATTCGCAAACCGTATCGCGAAGGCATTGTCGGATCGTATTCGTCACTCAATCCATTTTCTCTCCAATTGACAAATGATGCTGACGCAGCGCTCTATAAACTCATTTTTTCATCGCTCACGCGCGCTGATTCTTCAAAAGAAAAAACGCTCTCCTACGATCTTCTTGATACCTATCGCGTCGAAAATAATCTGCTCTATCTGACAATAAAACAAACGTGGTGGAGCGACGATATGCCGCTTACCGCTGACGATGTGCTTTTCACGATCGAAACAATTAAAAAAACGCAGATAAAAAATCCTTTTAAACTTTTTCTTGAAAAAATTGAAGTAACTAAAATTGGCACATCAACGATCGCGATTGCTTCAATGCTTCCGCCTGAAAATATCCTGCCGAATCTTACTTTTCCAATCGCGCCAAAACATATATACGAAAACCGTAGCAGCTCGTCAGAAAAAATAATGAAAACAACAAGCGGTATCTTCAGAATAGACGACATAACAAACACTAACGGAAAACCAAAAAAAATAATTCTTGTTCCATCTAAAAACTACTATGGCAAAAAAACGACCGTGAAAGCGCTTGAATTTATTTTCTTTGAAACGATTACTGATGCGATCGACGCCTACACGCGAAAAAAAATAGATGGCCTCTCGCTCTCATCGCTGACACCGCTTCCCGACCGTTTTCAAGAAAACAATCATGCGGTCTTGCAAATTCCCTATTATACCGCGCTTTTTTTTAATTTCTCTTCTCAATCGCCATGGCGCGAACGCTCGTTGCGCTCCGCGTTAAATACCGCACTCGACCGCGCATCGTTACTTAAACAAAAATCGGATATTCAAATAATCGTTTCTCCTATTTTGCCACAAAGCAAATTCTATAATGCATCACTACAACAGGAATATAACGCGACGAGAACTATCGATGTGCTTACAACCAATAATTACCAAAAAAATAACCTTTGGTTGGAAAAAAATGGAAAACGGCTTGAATTAACTATTACCTATCCGTTCAATCCTCAACTGGAAACACTCGCGCGATTTTTAAAAGAACAATGGGAGCAAATCGGTATATCAATTATTCTCAATCCAATATCACAAGAAGAAATACAAAACAGCGTTATCCCTCAGAAAAAATTTGAAAGTTTGCTCTACGGCATACTTGAAACTGGTCCTGATGATCCAAATCTTTTTTTATGGCACTCAAGCCGTAATAAAAATTTAAATTTCTTTGAATTTTCTTCAACGTCGACTGACGCGCTCATAGAAAAACTTGAATTTATCAGCGATGAACAATTGCGCGCGAAACGTTTTGACGATTTTCAAAAAACAATAGCTGAAGAATTGCCCGCTATTTTTCTCTTCCAAGCGCCACTCTACTACTTCTATCCAAAAACACTTAACGGGTTTGACGTCTCGTCAATCACCATACCCGCGGACCGTTTTAATACGATCACGCAATGGAGATACTAAACGGATAGTTAAGAGTGAAAAGTGGAAAACTGAAATACAAAATTATGCATCAAGAATTATGAAAAAATAAAAATTATAGTATTGTTTATTAACGAGTTAACGGATTAACGAATTAAACATAATTTAAAATATCTAATACTCTGCCCGTCGATATATCTATTATATACACATATTAAACGATCGTGTAGATAGTGTATATAATTGATAAGAGGCTATTTTACTTTAAATTTTTATATAAAGATTAAATATTTAAAGCTTGTATTCTGAAATTTATCATTCAAGAATCGTCCCGACTGCGTCGAGGATCCTCGATGAAATCAGGATTTTAAAATTTGAAATTAGAAATTTTAGAAAATCCGTTACGCTGTTCTCCCCTGCCGCGGTGGCGGAACTGGCAGACGCGCACGGTTCAGAGCCGTGTATCCGCAAGGATGTGTGGGTTCAACTCCCTCCCGCGGCACCACGTGAATTAAAAACTAAAAGTGAAAAGTTAAAAATGAAAAACGTATTTTCTGCGCCATGGGAGTTGAAAGCCGGAAGCAATTTTTTTAGCAAAAAAAATTGCTGAGGCGGGGTCGCAACCTCATGCGAGCGACGGCGAGCATGAGAGTAGTGACCAACTCCCTCCCGCGGCACCAATGATAGCTTATTAGGTTTTAGCTTTTTAGGTTTTTAGGAAATCGATACTCGAAACGACTACGGGAGTTGAAAGGCGCAGCCCTGCGTATGCTGGGGCAAGCCGGGGTCGCGATATTTTTCAGCAGAAAAATATCTGTGACCAAATCCCTCCCGCGGCACCATCATTTTCTCTCCGCAAAATTATATGACTAACTACTTTGCTCTCTCAAAATTTTTTCTTTTCATATCGGTGCTCGCCGTAGCGATTGTTTCAACATCAACGCTCTTTCCGTTTGTCGTCGGAAAATATGCGTGGTTCAGGATGAGTATCGATCTTGCATTATTATTTTTTCTGTTCGGCATTCTTTTATCCAAAGATTCAAAAATATATGAAAACCGTTTGATATATTTCGCAAAACATCCGCTCGTCATCGCGCTTACTTTCTTTGTTTTTATCTTTCTTTTCGCCGGTTTTTTTGGCGTTGATCCGCGCAATTCTTTTTGGTCGAATCTCGAACGCGGCGACGGCGGTTTCCAAATGATCCACTTGTATATTTTCTTTATACTTTTAATCGTTCTTTTAAAAGAGAATAGTGATTGGAAAAAAATATTTCTATGGTCGCTCGGAGGAGCTTTTCTGATGGCGCTCTATGGCGTTTTCTCTGGCATCGACATCGGAGGATTTATAGGCCCGCGTTTTAATGATCCCCTATTTAGATTTCAAGGATCGATTGGAAATGCCGCTTCTGTTGCCGCATATCTCATTTTCATTTTGTATTATGTTGTCTACCTGTTTCTTCTTGAACTAAAAAATCTAAAAATATATAAAATCATTCTCTTCTGCTTCTGCGAAATCCTATTTTTCATTTTTTTTATTCTCACGACAACGCGCGGCGCTTTTATAGGACTAATCGTATCGCTCTTCGCATTTATCGGTTATACTCTCCATTCGCAAAAACGAGCGCGAATACGACTCTTCAACGGCGTTATATTCATTACTATACTCCTACTTCTTATCTTCTTTCTCCGATCTTCTGATTCCATTAAAAAAAATTCTACTCCAACACTTTTAGATATTTCTTTCTCTTCGCGCACTTTCCAGGATCGAATACTGCTCTGGGAAATAGCACTCTCCGGCATACAAGAAAAGCCTCTTCTCGGATGGGGCCCGGAAAATTTCATATATATTTTCGAACGGCATTTTACTACGAAATTTTTTAATCCTTCGGAGGGTTTCGGGGCTTGGTACGATAAAGCGCATAATATCTACCTTGATTCGGCGACAGAAACCGGGCTTATCGGTCTCATAAGTTTTTGTGCTCTCTTTATAGTTTTCTATTATTTGTTCTTCAAAACAAATAAGATTATTTCTCAAAAAATTACTTTTCTTTCGCACGGAGAAAAGCAATGGAAGATAACGCGCGCGCTTATCTTCGCGCTGCCGATAGCGTATTTGGTTCAAGGACTCGTTTTTTTCAATACGCTCGTCATTTATATTAATTTATTTTTATTTTTCGCATTCAGTATCTTTCATAATCAATTGTCTATTAGACCTGTTGCGAAATAAGTTTCTCATTATCTTTCGCCATCTTTTCGGCTCAAAACTTTGAAGTTCTCCTCGAAATATGCTGTAAACGTGATCTGGTATATGACGACTGTATTCCTTCGTCGAATTTCAAAGTTTTTAGCTCGAAAATCTGACGAAATCTAACGAAAAATTATAATCAAGTGAGTGAGTGAAATGAAATAGCAATTTCATTTCCGAGCGAACGCAGATTATATATATATCCTATATATTTCGCAACCGGTCTATTGAAATATATCATCCTCACGCCAAGAAATGAAAAAATATATCTTCTCCTCAATTATCGTCTGCGCGATGATCGGAGCACTTTTCTCTCTTCTCTTCGGCTCCTATTCCCCTTTCGTGAAAGCCAAACGCGCACTCACCTCGTTGCGTGCGTTCTCATCCCTGCAATCAGTTGAAAATTTTGAAAATAATTTCAACAAATCATTACAATTTTATTCCCCTATCGGAAATACAGAGCTTATAAAATTTTTAAGTCATGATATCGCAAACGCTCTTATCGATAAGCCTGAAGAATCTGTGGCACGCGCGTTAGTTGCGTATATCGAACCGTATATCTCTCAATACGATGTTCGTCATCTCCTCACTATGGGTCGCATCTATCATATCGTATGGAGAAATTATGGCAAAAAAAATAAAGATTTTGAAAAAGCCGAAAAATATTATAAAGAAGCATTGAAAATTGGTCCAAAACTTCCATTGCCGCTCTACAATCTATTGAGTTTATACTCTCAACAAGGCAACGAGCAAAAAATGTATGAATTAAAAAACAGCATCCTCTTACTTTGGCCAACCGCCGCGCTTCCTCCTCTTAGAAATTAATATCCATATACTTGGCGTTCTTTTCGCTCTTGGAATCATAGTGAATCGCGAAAAACTTAAACTACATCAAAAAATAGGCGTTACCCTCGCGTTTATAAATATTCTATTACTTTCTCTTGTCACCGAATAACGCTAAGAATACAAAATTATTTATCTTTTAAAATTTTTTGCATTTTGGATTGTCATTTTTCATTTTGATTTTTTAATTTTTAATTTTATATGTCTCATCTTAAAATCATTCCGCTTGGCGGACTTGAAGAAATCGGCAAAAATTGCACGGTGTACGAATACGACAATGAAATAATTGTCGTTGACATGGGTTTGCAATTCCCGGGAATTGATTTTCCGGGCATTGATTATATTTTACCTGATATTTCGTATCTCACAAAAAATAGAAAAAAAGTTCGGGCGCTCATTATCACGCACGGGCATCTTGACCATATTGGCGCGATCCCCTATCTTATCAAAAAAATAGGCAATCCGCCGATTTACGGATCGCGGCTCGCGCTTGGCATCATTAAAGCCAGACTGGAAGAATTTCATATGGAAAAAGAAGTGCGGTTAAAAACTGTTGACTTCAAAAGCGTTATACGGCTTAAAAATTTTCACATTTCATTTTTTTATGTGAATCATAATATTCCTGACAGTTCCGCGCTCGTGATAAAAACGCATGATGGAACTATTTTTCATACCGGCGATTTCAAAATAGATCTTGCGCCGGTTGATCAAAAACCGATTGATTTAGCCGCGCTCGAATGGCTTGGAAAACAGAAAATACGAGTGCTTCTCGCTGATAGCACCAACTCGATTAAACCTGGTCGCACGCCGACAGAAACAGAAATCAAAAGGAACATGGAAAAGATATTCATACAAGCGAAAGGACGTATTATTTTCACGACATTTTCAACGCTCATCACGCGCGTTCAAGAGCTTATCGATACCGCTCAAAAATTCAACCGGAAAATTATTCTTTTCGGCCGCTCGCTCGAACAAACAACCGCGATAGCAAAAAACCTCGGCTATTTAAAAATACCTCAAAAATTATTTTTGTATCCGTCGCAAGCAAAAAGTTATCAAGATAAACAGGTGCTTATTATCGCCACTGGATCGCAGGGACAGGAAAACAGCGCGCTCGGACGAATGTCGCTCGGAAAACATAAATTCAAAATAAAAGTCGGTGATACGATTGTCTTTTCATCATCGACGATCCCGGGAAATGAAAAAGTGATTATGTCAACAGTAAACGGTTTAATTGACCGCGGCGCGTATGTAATCTATAATCCTGAATTCGGCATTCACGCGTCCGGCCACGCGAACGTTGAAGATTTGAAACAAATGATCGAACTGTTGCGGCCGCAAACGTTTATACCGATACATGGCAATCTGTATCAACGTTTCGCGCATAAACAGCTTGCGGAAGAAGTCGGTATGAAATCCGACAATGTGTTATTATTGCATGACGGCGACGTGGTATCAGTAACTGATAAAGACGCGAAAGTGCAGGAAAAAATTGAGATAGAAAATATATTGGTAGACGGACTCGGTGTCGGCGATGTAAAAAATGTGGTTCTGCGCGACCGAAAAACGCTCGCGGATTCCGGCATTGTCGTCGTGATTATCAGCATCAAACAAAAAACAAATGAGCTCATCAATCTCGAAATCGTATCGCGCGGTTTTGTGTTTGTAAATGAATCGCAGGGATTGCTCAAGGATCTTCGCGAAAATATACGGATCTTTTTCAAAAGTTATGTATCCAAAATGGGCACGTTGATTGACTGGCAACCGCTTCAGAACAAACTCCGCGAGCAAATCGGCGAATGGCTCTACCAAGAAACCGAACGACGACCGCTCATTGTGCCGGTAATTTTACGAATGTAGGAAACGACATTTGACCATTGACAATCAACATTTAACAGAACAGTACCAATTACCGACTTCGCCTCTTGACGGCTTTTTTGCCTTATGGTATTATTATATCTTGGCCTTATGGCTTAAAAGTAAAAAAGATTCTGGATTTCGTCTTAATTTTTATTATCAATTTACCATGAATTTCAAATTATATAATTTTCAAAAAAATAATTCGTTAATCCGTTAACTCATTAATAAAATAATTTTAAATTTTTAATTGTCATTTTGCATTTTGATTTTTTAATTTTGAATTTATTTATACATGTCTTCCCAATTCAACAAATATATCGAATATACCAATCTTAAGCCTGATACCAAACCGCAGAATATTGCGCAGATTTGCACTATTGCGAAAAAACTCAAAATGCGCGGCGTATGCATCGGCCCTGCTTACGTATCCATCGCGAAAAAACTTTTAAAAGGAACTGATATGTCAATTGTGACGGTTATCGGTTTCCCATTAGGAATCAATAAGCTTGAATTGAAATTAGACGAAGCTGAAACCGCGCTCAAAGAAGGCGCTACTGATATTGATTTCTCTCCAAATCTTGGAGCGATTAAAGACCATAATACCTATATGACATTCCGAGAATTATCTATGATCGTGGAACGCGTCAAAAAAATCAGTCCAAAAGCGACTGTGCGCATTATCACTGAAGTGAGTTTGCTGAATAAACAAGACTTTTCGTTTATCGCGCATCTCGCGCAAAAAGCCGGCGTTCACTATTTTAAAACATCAAGCGGATTTTTAATGACGCGCGAAACAAACGCGGCTGACATTAAGATGATTGCGTCAATCACTTCGATCCCGATTAAAGCAACCGGTGGTATTCGAACAGTCTCGCACGCGCAAGACCTCATTAAAGCCGGCGCGTCTCTTTTAGGCACCTCGCAATTTCTTGAGGAGTAAAAATAGCTTTTTAGCTTCTTAGCTGGTTAGCTTATTAGTACGGATTCGCTCAAACTACTATCGGTGGAACTGTGGCGGGACTACGAAGTAACTATATACGCAAAAACGCGTATTTTTCTGTTTCCGCTACCGCTATTGACAAAATTACCGATATATGGTATATTACTATCAGTGTTAGACTAGAAGAATAATCTCTTAGCCTAAATACAAAAGGAGAAAAACGATGAAATACTTAAAACTATTCGTAGTAGTATCAATAATTGGCTTATTTGGAATTCTAATAAACGGATGTGACCATGAGGCTGGCGATCCGGATAATGTTGTAAAAAAAAGTGAATATACAATAATAGAAGAAAATATTATTGATTACGGAAATTACGTTTATTATTTTAATTATGCGGGGGCTGATTTCGGGAATGCCGTATCAGACTTTCGTGAGAAACATCCTGAATTAGAATTGATTACAAGCACAAGCGATAATACCGATGGCTATGGTAGCACCGTAGGTTACTTTGTCTTTTTTAAAAAGAAAGATAGATAAAAAATAAAATGTAACAAAAAATTCAAAACCGCTCCGATGACCATCGGAGTGGTTTCCTATTACTGCGCTCTTTGCTTGCTATTTCATTGAAAATTATTTTTGGTCTTGTATTTTTATTTTGCATTTTGCACTGCCCGTCCTCCGCAGTAGCAGTAGTTTCATGTAATAAACAATTTTATTCAACTTGTATTTTTTGAAAAAATTATAGAGTAGTGCGCATTTGCTACTGCTACGGAGGATGGATCATTTTGATTTTTGATTTTTACATTTTTAATTTTATGGTGTCTATTATTTATTGCTTCTTTATAGTATTTAGAACATACTATTATTAGGATTACTACAAACATTAGATCCATACAAAACAATCGAAAATCCACGTCCTATGTAATGTCTAGCGAAAAAATCAAAATAACCAAAACGGTTTGAATTTCCAATTTTACCTTGTTTAGAATTTTGAACATTTGAATTTGTTTCGGATTTCGCCCTAGCATATGCGGGGCGCTCTGCGAATGTAGAGCGAATTTCGTGCTTCGGATTTTTTATTTAATCTATGCGCATCTTAAGCGGCATAAAACCAACCGGGGAACTTCATATCGGCAATTATATTGGCGCGATTTCGCAATGGCTCGCGTTTCAAAAAGAACACGAATGTTTTTTCTTTATCGCGGATTTACATGCGCTTACTATCCGTCAAAAGCCAGAGACCCTGAAGGAAAAAATTCTATCGCTTGCCGCGCTCTATCTTGCGTGCGGCATTGATCCGCAAAAAACAACTTTTTTTGCGCAATCGCATGTGCCCGCGCATACTGAACTCGCGTGGATACTGAATTGCGTCGCGAAAGTCGGCGAAATGGAAGGAATGATTGAATTCAAAGAAAAAGCAAAAAAACACAAAGATAATATCAATATGGGACTTTTGGATTATCCAGCGCTTATGGCGGCTGATATTCTGCTTTACGCGCCGGATAAAATTCCTGTTGGCGAAGATCAAAAACAGCATATCGAACTGACCCGCGAACTCGCGCGACGTTTTAACGCGTGGTATGGCGATATTTTAAAAATTCCTGAACCGCTTCTTCTTAAGGAAGGCGCAAAAATAATGTCTCTGACAGATCCAACGAAAAAAATGAGTAAAGACACGATCAATAAAAAAGAATATATTTCATTGCTCGACTCACCAAACGCGATACAACAAAAAATAAAAACAGCGGTTACGGATTCAGGCAGAGAAATACGATACGATCCGCGCGCGAAGCCGGCGCTCTCCAATCTGATACTCATCTACAGCGTCGCGAGTTCCCTTTCGCTTACTGCTATCGAACAAAAGTTTAAAAACGCGCGTTATGCGGATTTTAAAAAAGATCTTGCCGAACAACTCATTTCTTTCCTCTCGCCTATTCAAGAAAAATATCATTCATTGCGCGCGCGTGAAAATGAACTGACAGATATTTTGCGCGACGGCGCGCGCAAAGCGTCGCATACGGCAAACGAAACGCTCGCAAAAGTCAAAGACGCGATAGGACTCGTATAAATGTAAAATGTAAATATCAAAATGAAAAATGACAAATCAAAATCCAAAAATTTTAAAAGATATAAGAACATTCTAACATTCTGCAGAATATTAGAATGTAAATTTTTACATTTTACATTGAGATGGTTACAAAACTCCTCATTGTCATCCTGAACGGAGTGAAGGATCCCGTAAAATGGGGCGCTATTATTACACTAACGAGATTCTTCGCGTTGCTCAGAATGACAGCGATAAGAGTTTTGCAACCATCTCAATATAAATTTTTATATTTTACATTGTCATATCCGAAGTGAGAGAGGAAAGATAAAAAATGTTTTATCGTGCCGAACGAACGAGGATATATCGGAGATATTTTACATTTTGATTTTTTCCTTTTCCTAACTCCCTAATCCCCTAAAAGCTAATCTCCTATTCCCATGAAATCCTCCGACAAAAAACCCTTGCTTGATATTCACGCAAAACGATACAGCGCGGGATTTTTATTGCTCGCGCTTACTGCTATTCTTGTTCTTTCAATGATTGATTTCGCCGGACCGCTTGGCGAGAAACTTCACATCGCGCTCGTCTACGCGCTTGGCACCATGAAATGGTTGGTGCCACTTGCGGTTTTACTCTATATCTATCTCCTCTTCAAGCTACCTGAAGAAGAAAAAATACGCCCATCGCTTTTTATTTCAATCGCGTTATTGCTTTTCTGTGTCGCCTCGCTCTTCCATCTCTTCTTCTTGTGGCGCGGCGAAGATGATAAACTGTCCGGCGGCGGATATATCGGAGGATTGATCGCGCAACTTATCTTCACCGCGCTCGGTTTTTGGGGCGCGTTCGCGCTCAATGGCGCGCTTATCGCGATTATGGCGATTATTTTTATTGCCGCGCTTCCGCGCGCGCCGCGTCCTGAAATTCCTCCGCTTTTTATTCCAAGCGGATCAACCTTTTCAAGACTCATTACAACCATTTTGCGATGGGTAGGAATTTTCTTCCGCAATTTATTTGAATTTATCAACCGCCTTTTTTCATTCATTCAACGAAGTCTTTTCACTGAAAAATCATCAGTGCGATTAAAAGCGGCATTGCCACGCGCGCGGCAATTCACGCAACGAGAAACCGAACAAAAAGAAGAAATAGATCAGTCTGATTCGGAACAACAAAAACTTTTTGAGGAAAAACCGACTTTTGTAAAGAAAAAATATCGTCCGCATGAAATCGGATTTCCGCTCAATCTTCTTGAAATCTCAAACGAAGAAGCAAGTGCCGGCGATGTCAAATTAAATAAATTACTGATTGAAAAAACGCTTAATAATTTTGACATTAAAGTGGAAATGGCTGATGTGCATATTGGACCAACCGTTACGCAGTATACGCTTAAACCGGCTGAAGGAGTTAAACTGTCAACTATTTTATCTTTGCAAAACGACCTCGCGCTCGCGCTTGCCGCGCATCCGATCCGCATCGAAGCGCCGATTCCCGGGAAATCGCTCGTCGGCATTGAAGTGCCGAATCAAAAAATCGCGCTTGTGCGTTTAAAAGAAATTCTCGCAAGCGACGAATTTAAAAAACGAAATTCAAATCTGACTATCGCGCTTGGACGCGATGTTATGGGGAAAACCGCATTCGCTGATCTTGGACGGATGCCGCATGCGCTTGTTGCCGGCGCCACGGGGAGCGGTAAAACGGTAATGATCAATTCAATTATTTTAAGCTTACTCTATCAAAATTCACCTGACGATTTAAAATTTATCCTTATTGATCCAAAACGAGTTGAATTAACGCTCTATGAAGACATTCCTCATCTTCTCTCGCCTACTATCACGAGCGTGCCTCAAACCATTCATGCGCTTCGCTGGGCAATCGGCGAAATGGATCGCCGTTTTGATATTCTTTCAAAAGCGAAAAAACGCGATATTGGAAGTTTTAACGAAACCGCCGAAGAAAAAATGCCTTATATCGTCATTATCATCGACGAACTCGCTGATCTAATGTCGCTCGCGGCTCAAGAAATAGAAACCTGTATCATTCGCCTTGCGCAAATGTCGCGCGCGGTCGGCATTCATCTTATTCTCGCGACACAACGCCCGTCAGTTGATGTGATTACTGGCCTTATTAAAGCAAATATCACCACTCGTTTGGCATTTTCAGTTGCGTCAATGAACGATTCGCGCACGATTTTGGATTTTGGCGGAGCAGAAAAACTGCTCGGACGCGGCGATATGCTTTTTATTTCTCCTGAACTTTCAAAACCGCGCCGTATTCAAGGCGCGTACGTGTCCGACAAAGAGTTAAAACGAATTTCCGAATATCTTAAAAATCAAATCGGCATCGCGGAATATGAGGTTGACTTTCACTCTCCTGTCGCGACAACAAACGGTAACGGGTCGTCATCTGCTGGCGAAAATGGATTATTTGGCGCGGATAATGATGAACTCTTATTGCAAGCGAAAGAAATCGTAATGCGAGCGGACAAAGCGTCCGCGTCGCTCTTGCAAAGACGTTTACGTATTGGCTACGCGCGCGCAGCGCGCTTGCTTGATCTTTTGGAACGCGACGGCATTATTGGTCCGCCGGACGGCTCAAAGCCTCGTGAAATTCTTATTCACGATCAATCGTACGAACTTGAAAAACAAGCGGACGCGCTCATCAAAAAATATGATGTTTCAAATCTTGGCGATGGCACTGAACAAAACGAAGACAAAGACAGCGAACAAAAAGACGGCGATAATCCGCTTTAAATAGTTAATAGTGAATAACTAAAAGTAAATAATAAAAATCCGAAATCCGAAGCACGCCCCCGCATGCGCAGGGCGTCCTGCGTATGCGGGACGAAATCCGAACCGCCAGCTGGCGGATAAATGACCGAAATCCAATTGCAGAGGTCGAGCCTCTGCAGCTCTGCAACTTATAATTTATATCACACTGCACGGTTGGTTGACAAAAAATGCGCAATGTAATATATTGTTAATACGATCGTAAAGCAACGCACTTTCTTTTCTTTACAATCAAAAAATTGAAAAGGAGAAAAAATGGAATTCCTATCGCTCTTCGTGATGATCTTATTTTTCACGCTCTTTATAGGTGTCTGCCTCGCTCCCGGTATCGGCACACTTATAGGCATAACAATATACTTATCAGATAATTTAACGTCATCTGAAAATACATCAAAAATGTTATGGTCATGGTTTGTTCTGCTTTTATCATTTGCGCTGATCATAGCAGCATACATATATTATGGCATCTTAATAGAAGACGTTATCGATATCTCCCTCACTCACCTTTTGCAATTTTTCAATCTGCCGATAATACAACCATAAAAAATTATAAAATATAAAAGTCTTGGCATATATATTTGCCAAGACTTATTTTTTATATATTCTTTTTTGCTAACCTTAGAAAAAGAATGTAGACAATTCCCATCAAACCATTAAACCAAATACAGTCAATCGAATAGACGTCGCCCTTCGTCTTCGCCATCACTGCTATAAAAGCGAAAAATACAGTCGAAAGATGGTATATCGTCATGAAACGAAGTAATGCCAGCGTTATTATCTTCGCAGGCTTTGTAAGAGCAGTATGCCTGCCGACCACGCCGATTATAAACGAGAATCCGCTTATTATTATTGAAAATCCAAATAATATCATTGATAGAATAAACCATCGCTCATGCGACTCATTTCTAAAATGAAACAACGACTCTAAAAATTCATGCATTATTATTCTCCCTTCTTATCTAAAAATTATTTTAAATAACGGATTATATTATAGATACAATATAACACAGTTAACAATTTTTGTCAAATTAAAAATGATGTGAGTCTGACTTCCGTCATTCCCGCCACTTCCAATTAAAAGACACGTTGTTTGACAAAAATCCTACAAGATGTATTGTAGAACAACTGTTCATTACATAAAATAGAAAGGATTCGTAGAATGGGTAAAACCGCTCAATATAGTGAAGAAATCATGAAAGGGTTTCCTGTGGAAAGTATTGTGCGAGAAATGATCGCATTCCGTGATAAGCTAATAAAAGAATGTGAAACGCCAATCGCACATGGTACGTCAAGTGCCTATCTCGCCTCCATTCTTAAAAATGGACTTGGCGCGATAAAACCAAAAAATGCATTCAGTCCCGCAGATATTTTTATCACTAATCTTTTCTTGCCCGATGGTCTTTTAGGGGCATATGCGTTCGCGTTAAGGGAAGAAATTTTCCATTGTGCATTTCCTCGATTCTTCAAATCTCATTTGCGGATTACCGCTGAAAAAAATGGAGGGAGGAATGTAATACAACGATATGTTGAAACGATAGTATATGACTGTCGCGAGCAAAAAAAATTATATCACCAGCTCGTGTTCGCTGGTGCACTCTATATAGTAAAACGCAGAAGAAAAAATAATGATGAATTTCCTGTTATGCTTCTCTATGACGCAAAACAGCATAGAATGCACAAAACACCAAATAAAATTCCGAGTGACTACACACTCTCTACTCCTTTGCCTACATCGCACCTTATCGCATTATTTGTTCCTGCGCAACACTACGCCCCGGTGAAAAAAACTCTTGGATCTCTTGACGTCAATGTAATTATTTTACCACTTGAACTGTTTGAGTTAGAAGAGTTAATCTTTCAAGCAAACAAAACAAAATATACTTTATGAATCAATAAATAAAAAGGCAAAATACTCTATGATATGATACGATGATATTGACATAAAATCTGCGATATGTTATTCTTAATTTAGTTATTTATTACATCCAAAAAAGGAGTATTAAAATGTACACAACACTCTCATGGCAATGGTACGCGATATGGATTGTACTGAGCGCACCATTAGTGTGGTATCTTATTAAAAAATCTGATTTTGCCGCAAAAACGATTATAAAAAAATTTCTTTTCGGTTGCGCGATGATCGGTATTATTCTTTATGGGTTAGGTTTCACGGCGCTCTATCCATCATACAATATACAGCTCTCTTCGATATTTAATTGGCCGCTCTTTCTCAAAATGCTTCCGGGTTTCTTTTTTCTAAGTATGTTCATTATTATTTTTGAAGATCTGTTGAAAAAATATTTTTAAAAAATTATTCTCTAAGCGTTATCGCCACAATGGTGATAACGCTTCTTTTTTTTTCTAAAAAATGCTATAATAAAACATAGTGATTTAGGATTTTGATTTTTCACTATTCGTTTTTAGTTATTAACCATTGTTCGTGGCGAAAAAAACCTCGAAAATTGAAAAAAAACAAAAAACTTCAGTAGGTTACGGTGCTGAGGCAATTACTGTTTTAGAAGGATTAGATCCGGTGCGTAAACGTCCGGGGATGTATATTGGTTCTACTGGTCCCGATGGGTTACATCATCTTATTTATGAAGTTATTGATAACTCCGTTGACGAAGCAATGGCTGGATTTTGCACAAAAATCAACGTTGAACTGCTTCCTGATAGTTATGTGCGCGTTGAGGATAATGGGCGCGGTATACCGGTTGAAAAACATAAACAGACAGGTCTTTCCGCTCTTGAAGTGGTGATGACGAAATTGCATGCCGGTGGAAAATTTGATCATGAAGCGTATAAAGTGTCCGGCGGTCTGCATGGCGTCGGCGTTTCTGTGGTGAACGCTTTATCCGACGAAATGATCGCGCAAGTTAAACGCGACGGAAAATTATACGAACAAAGATACGAACGAGGCAAGCCGAAAGGCAACGTCAAGGTTGTGGGAAAAAGCGACGCGACCGGCACAATCGTCACTTTTGTCCCGGATAAAACCACTTTCACAACAATCGAATTTGATCTCAAAACAATTATCAATCATATCCGCCAGCAAGCGTATTTGACGCGCGGCGTTTTTTTTGAAGTAAACGATAAACGCGACGAAAAAAATCCGATCAGCTACAGTTTTTATTTTGAAAACGGCATCTCCGCGTACATCACGCACTTGAATCGCCATAGCGAAGTATTGCATCCTGATATTTTCTACGCAGGAAAACCGGTTGATCGTATGTTTGTGGAACTCGCTCTGCAATACACTGAAGACTTTAATGAGACAGTCCTTGCTTTTGCGAACAATATCTATAATCAGGAAGGTGGCACGCATATCGCGGGCTTTCGCGCGGGACTAACGCGCACCATTAACACATACGCCCGCCAGAAAGGTTATATAAAAGAGAAAGATGAAAATTTGGGAGGCGATGATGTGCGCGAGGGGCTTGTCGCGATTATCAGCGTCAAAGTTCCGGATCCGCAATTTGAAGGACAAACAAAAGGGAAGTTGGGCAACCCGGAAGTAAAAAGCGCGGT
Organism: uncultured Gammaproteobacteria bacterium; assembly: GCA_964626355.1. Classification (GTDB taxonomy): domain Bacteria; phylum Patescibacteriota; class Patescibacteriia; order UBA2591; family CAZVCF01; genus CAZVCF01. Next base: position 2,757 of record CAZVCF010000006.1, on the reverse strand, counting down.
TGAAACAATTTTTTCAGAAACATTCAATGAATTTCTGGAAAAAAATCCAAAAAGCGCGGAGAAAATTATCGGTAAATGCGTGCTTGCCGCAAAAGCGCGGGTTGCGGCAAAAGCGGCGCGCGAAAGCGTTATCAGAAAAGGACTTCTTGAAGGATTAACGCTCCCGGGGAAGCTTGCTGATTGTTCATCGCGCGATCCAAAAGAATCGGAGCTTTTTATAGTAGAAGGAGATTCCGCAGGCGGCTCAGCCAAGGGCGCGCGCATTCGCCATACGCAAGCGATTCTTCCTTTGCGCGGAAAAACGCTTAATGTAGAACGTTCGCGTCTTGATAAAATAATTTCAAACACAGAACTAAAAGCGATTATTATCGCGCTCGGGGCCGGCATCGGCGAAGAATTTAACGCAGATAACATTCGTTATCATAAAATCATTATTATGTCGGATGCTGATGTGGACGGCGCGCATATCCGCACGCTCCTTATGACGCTTTTCTATCGCTATATGCCCGCGATCATTGAACGCGGTTATCTCTATATCGCGCAACCGCCGCTTTATAAAATCACTCTTGCAGGAAAAAAACAATATGTATTTTCCGATGAAGAAAAAGAAGCGCTCCTCGCAAAAAAAGAAATCAGCGGTACTGAAAAAAAGGAAAAAATACAACCGTTATCAAACGCGAAATTTTCAATAAAAAAAATTGGCGAAGCGGTACAAGAAAATCTCGCCATAGAACCGACAGAAGAAGGTAGCGAAGAAAAATCCGGAAAAAAATATTCGATACAACGTTACAAAGGTCTCGGCGAAATGAATCCCGAGGAATTATTTGAAACAACAATGAACCCGGAAGCGCGCATCCTTAAACAGGTATCTGTCAAAGACGCCCACAGCGCAAATACAGTCTTTGAGATTTTAATGGGCAAAGAAGTTGATCCGCGAAAGAAATTTATTCAAACGCATGCAAAAACAGTAGCTAATCTTGACATCTAATACGAGACATACTATACTATTTACCACTATCTTTTATTTATTTCTAATTTCCTCATCTCCCCTAATCCCCTAAAAGCTAATCTCCTATTTCTAATGAATCAAATAATTTCATCAATTAAAGCGTATTTTTCAGGCGCGAGAGTAGAAATACAAAAAGTCGCATGGCCAACACGCGCGCAAGTTATCGCGCATACGAAATTAGTCATCGGCATCAGTCTCGCGATGTCCTTATTTCTCGGCGTCGTTGATTATGCGTTGACATGGATTATTCAACAAATACTTTAACTCTATGACTGAAACAGCACAGGTTCAACAATTAGAACGGCATTGGTACGCAATTCACACCTACGCAGGATATGAAGATCGCGTGTCAGAAAGCCTTCGCCAGCGAGTCAAATCGCTTGCGATGGAAGACAAGATATTCGATGTATTGGTGCCAACCGAAAAAAGAATTAAAATAAAAAACGGCGTCCGCCGAACGGTAATAGAAAAGATATTTCCCGGATATGTGTTCGTCAATATGGCGGTTTCAGAAGATTCATGGTATGTTGTACGCAATACGCCGAACGTCACCGGCTTCATCGGCACCGGCGTTATCCCGACTCCCCTTTCCGAAGAAGAAATGAAAGAAATACAGAAACGAATGGGCGTTGAAGAACCGAAATACAAGATTGAATTTAAAGTCGGCGATCCGGTAAAAATTATCGATGGACCGTTTAATACATTTGAAGGCAAAGTCTCTGAAATCGACGACGCGCACGGAAAAGTCAAAGTGCTTATTCTCGTCTTTGGTCGTGAAACGCCAGTTGAGCTTGATTTTTTGCAGATTAAAAAAATATAACTCATCAACGAATAACGAATTCTGTTACGAATTTACGAATAAAGTGAATAAACAAATCCTAAGGAAGAAAGATATTTTGTATCCCGAATTGAGCTATGTCATTGTTGGTTGTGCATTCGATGTCTATAATGAATTAGGAAGCGGGCATCATGAAAAATATTATCAAAAAGCGCTTGAAGAGGCATTTCTATCTAAAAAATTGCATATTCAACAACAAGTATATATGCCCCTTAAATATCACGAGGTAATTGTCGGTAAAAGGTTTCTTGATTTTCTTATTGAGAATAAAATTATTGTAGAGATTAAGAAAGGAGATCGATTTTCTAAAAAACATATTGACCAAGTATTAGAATATCTGAAATTGCATAATTTAAAACTTGCGCTTTTGATTAACTTTGGCACGCAGGGGGTCATGTTTAAGAGAATAATCAATTTTATATAATTCGTTGATTTCTTCATTTTTTATATTCCTTTTTATCTTCTATTCGTTCATTCGTTTTTAATTCGTTATTCGTTGATTCATGAAGAAAATAAAAACAATTATTAAACTGCAAATTGGCGCGGGGTTAGCGACTCCGGCACCGCCAATTGGTCCTGCGCTCGGCCAGCATGGGCTTAATATCGCTGAATTTTGCAAAAATTTTAACGATAAAAGCAAAACAATGACCGGCAATACACTTCCGGTCGAAATCACCGCTTACGAAGATCGAACGTATACGTTTGCTATTAAAACGCCTGTAACAAGTGAACTGATTAAAAAAGCAGCCGGAATTCAAAAAGGATCAGGCAAGCCATTACAACAAAAAGTCGGCACTATCACTAAAAAACAACTGGAAGAAATTGCGCGCGTAAAAATGCCCGATCTCAATACGAACGATGCGGAACAAGCGATGAAGGTCATTGCTGGAACGGCACGGCAGATGGGGGT
>CAZVCF010000005.1:0-34023 GCA_964626355.1 uncultured Gammaproteobacteria bacterium | reverse complement strand
ATTCTAAAAACCGTTTTCCGCAACTCCTGAATTTTTTTAATAACCTCTTCCATAAAATAACGAATAACTAATAATGAAGAGTAAAAATCCGAAACCCGAATATCGAAATCCGAAACAACCCGTCCGAATGGATGAATCCATTCATCCGGGCGGATATCAAAATCCAAAATCCAAATGACCAAAACGGATTCGAATTTCTGATTTTACTCTCGTTTAGAATTTTGAATTTCTGTCATTTGGATTTGTTTCGAATTTCGGATTTCGTGCTTCGGATTTATATTGATTCCTAATATCCTAATCTCCTAAAAGCTAATTTCCTATTTCTATATCTTCTTCTTCACTATTTTAATAATTTTTTCTCTATCCACTGTATCTTGAATGCCGTTTTCCAAATTAATCATGATCACTGTTTTATCAAGAACTTCCTGTTGGCCGATTAACAAACTGAATTTCGCGCCGCTTTTATGCGCTTGTTCTAATTGAAGTTTTAAACTGTCTTTCGAAAAGTCAAATACGACGCGAATACCTGATTTAATTAATTCGTCGCATAAACGCATCGCTGATCTGCGCGCAATATCTCCTACTTGAGCGAGAAAAACTTGGGGACTTTTTATCTTGATCGTTTTAACGCGCGACGTTTCAAGTTCATCTTTTATGCGCGCGAAAAAAAAACTGTACGCGCTCAATGGCGTTTCTTTTGCTCCTAAAAAACGCGCGATAGAATCAAACCGTCCGCCGTACACAAGCGGTGTTTCTTTTTCATCAATTTCATCAGCCTCATGATATGTTTTTTTCTTTTGTGAATAAAGCGCAACAACTGTTCTCGTATGATAATCGACCATAGGAATTAAATGCGTATTTAACGCATAAAAGATGCCTAGTTCGTCGAGATATTCAAGAAGACGAGTAAAATGCGTACGGCAATTGGCGCATACAAAATCAACTGTTGGCGGCGCTTTTTCCGCGTTTTCAATACATTCAGCGCGCGCGCACTCAAAGAGGTGCAATGGATTTGTTTCCGTCGCGCTTTTCCCTTTCTCGCATAATTTTCCTTTTACCGTTTTAATATAATCGGTTATTTTTTTTCGAACCATCTTGCGGCACTCATCGCATCCAATCGTATTGATCTCAACGCGACTTTTGATATGTATGCTTTCAAGGAATCTGACACTATATAAAATGTGTTCCGCATCCACCGCTGGCACTGCTGAACCGACGGTTGAAAGCGTAAAATTCCATTCGCTGAATTTTTTATTTTTCTCTGAATGAAAACAATCTCCATGCGCGAACCATCGTGATGAAGAAACAATTTCCTCTTTACTATTCTTTTCAATATGCATACGGCACAAACCAAGCATATAATTACTTCTCAAAGATAACCGCTCTTTTTTATACAAGAAAGAGGTTAGTTTTTGCTTCTGATCACTCGCGAACATTTTAAGCATAGAATTCTCTCTTTCGAAGAGAGACGGTTCAACGCGCGCATAGCCGAATTCATGCGCGCATAAAACGGCATGGTCAATGATATATTCGTAGAGCGCTATGTCCTCCTGCGAATTATCCCCTATTTCCTCTGGTAAATAAAGATTTTGATTATTTTTAGACACGGTGTAAGTTAAATGTAAAATGTAAATATCAAAATGTAAAATGACAATGCAAAATGTTAAAGATATTAAAGATAAATTCTATTCCAATGTTCTGAATGTTCTTGTTTTTGTTTGTGATTTAGTATTTATTTAGAATATCGGATTTCTGATTTTGGATTTGTTTCAAGTTTATCTTTTTTATATTCTCTATTCCATATTCTCAATTCAATTTTGCATTTTTAACTGTCATTTTACATTTTGATTTTTGCATTTTGAATTTATATCTTTGAATTTATATCACTGAACCGTCACTGTGGTGCTGGCGTTTATTATACCGGTTGGTCCTGAACAGGTCAAGCCGTACACGCTTGTGCTTGTCGGATTAACATTAATAGATCCGCTTGATGGTTTCACGCCGGTCCATGCGCCATTCGCGTTGCATGATTGAACATTACGCGTGTCCCAATACAACGTTGATACTTCGCCTCGATTAATCGTATTCGGGAATGCGACGAATTCAAGTGTCGGCGCGTTAGTAACGACCTGAACGGTCACTGATTGCGTTAACGGCGCCGATGGATTACAAGTAAGCATAAAATTAGTTGTCTCGTTCAGCGCGACGGTCATTGTTCCGCTCGTCGTAGTGACCGTATTCCATGGCGCATAATTTGGATTTGAACTCGTAAAACATCCTCCGGTTATATTTTTACTATCCCATGATAAAAGCGAATTTTCGCCCACGGCAATAGCCGAAGGGTTCGCGCTTAAACTGATTTTTGTCCCGCTATACACAACGATTTGTAAATCGCGTTGTATCGCTTCATTGCTCGCGCTCACGCATCGCAATGAGAAATCGGTTGTCGCGGATAACGGACCGATTGAAAATCCGGTACTGTTCGCTGGAAGTGGAACATTCCATCCGGAATAGGTCGGGCTATATCCCACGCACTTCTCCACATTCGTTGAAGTCCATTTTAATGTCGTATTTTGCCCTTCGCCGATCGGATTTGCTGTCGCCCAAAAATTTAATTGTGCCGTGCCGCCCAGATTAAAATTGACGCTTTTAGCAACGCCACCGCAAGTAAGATTAAAGGTTGTTGGACTCATTACCGGCAACGTATAAATCGCGATACCGCTTGTTGGTTTTGATCCAAACCATCCGGATAATCCGTCGGTCGCACTGCACGCGTTCGCTCCGTTTTGATCGATCCAACTTAACACCGCGTATTCATCGTAATTTAACCATGGAAGACCTAACGCAGTGCCGCTGAAATTAAAACCTGATCCGTTTACATTAATGTCGATCGACTTCTGGGGATCGCTTCCGCACTTTAATTGAAGCGTTGATGGGTTAATAGAAAATTGTCCTACGATATTTCCGCTTTTTGCTCCATTGATATTCGCGTCAGTCCAAAAAGGAGCATTTATATTTGTTGCGCTACACGATGCAGCTGTTGTTGATGCGTTCCATACAATATAGGAATATTGTCCCGGCACTAAGCCAGTGTTTGGAGCAGCTTTGAAAATAAATGAGGGTTGAGCAACCGTAATATTGATTGATTGCGCTACCGCGCCGCCGGGGCCAGAACACGTTAAATCATAACGTAAAACACCCGGCGAATTGCCTACATACGTGCCTAACGCGCCATTAGTTCCTAAATAACCATTCCAATAGGGCGATGATACACTTGACGCGAAACAATTATCCGCCTGTTGAGCAGACCATGTGAGCAAGATATAATCACCCGTATTAACGGTGGTCGCGCTCGTTTCAAATGAAAGCGTTGGTGGAGGCGCGACCGAGATCATTAATTTTTTTTGTCTTTTTCCGATCGAATTACTGCATTCTAAAATAAATTCGTCTGTTGTCGCAATATCGAATGTTTTAAATCCTTTCAAAGACACTTTTCCTTTCCATTCCGGCGTATTGCTTAGAGCGCGACATTCATCAGCGTTAACCACGTCCCATGATAAGGTAACTGGTTTATTCGCGCTCGTGAAAAGTGTTGACGCGTTAAAAGCAATGACCGGCAGATCAATGATAGCGACTGTTTGTCGACGCGATAGTGTTCTATCACCTTTGACACATTGCAATTCAAATTCGTAGGTGCCAGGCGTCATTGTTGAAACAACAAATTCGCCGCCATTTATATCTTTATTGCCATTCCATGATGAATAATTCTTTGAAGATGCAGCACACGAATCAAATCCAACGGCATTCCAGGAAAGTTTCGCGCTTTCCGCGAATGATATACTCTCTTTATCAATGGAAAAATCAAATGCTGGTTCAGGTTGAATTTCAGTATTAAAGCATCCACAAAACGCCTGCGTGCTGATTGATGACGTTGCTGTAAGCGTTTCCATATCCCCTCCCCGTGAAATAATAATTCCGTTCTTTTTTACTTCAACGTCATCAATATACAATACCATGCGTGGAGAGCTGATTTGAAATTTCAAACGCACAGGCGCAGTGACAGCGCTTGTATAAGTCGTTGTTATATATTGCCATACACCGAGCTTAGTCGTATCAATATACTTCTCCACAAGATGATCCCATATATTTGTACGCTGTAACGCCATAAGAGGACTACCTCCGTAATACTCTTCAAGATAGATCCATGCGCCTATGGTGATTGTATCGCCGGGAACTAGAGAAGTATAATATTGACTTCCCCATATCCACGCATTATTACTTGCGAAATGAAGTGAATATTTTCCGCTTCGTTTTTGAATTTGTGATGAGCTACAGATACCATTCGCACTTCTGTCTCCGCTGCCGGTATATCCTACTTCGCAACTTTCTAAAAATATTGGATTGACTTTTGCGCCGCACGGATTGTGTCCTTTTGGATAATCAACTGTTTTAACTTCGCAACTGCTCATACCCGTTGACCACGCGCACCAAGAATTCGCGTTACAGGACGATTCGGTCGTCAAGCTATCGCACGTTTGTTGCCATAAACTAATCGGTTTATATTCCATATTTCCATACAATCCATATTTTGAACCATTGTCTAATGAACTATATTGATGGATTAACGAATCGGACGGACATTGATAGGTAAACTCGCGCGGATTATAACACGTGCCGCCCCATTGATCCTCTCCGCTTGATGCACAGAACGCATCGCCGAATTGATTAACCGGATCTCGAATCGCCGAAATACCAAGTTCAGCCCCTAAATTCGTTTGCCATGATGGCCAACGGCTCATTGAAATCCCGGGATAATACGATCCGCTTTCCAATTTCGGATAAATGCCTTTGCTATTTTTATGTTGCGCGAGTGAATCAATCATAGACGGGAATGAGTACATCCTTTGTAAATCGCGCTGAAGTTTTGGTTGTTCGTTTGCGATATCAGCCAAATTCATATTAAACTTCCAATATTTTGACAGTTGATCGTAAATTTCAAGTGTTGCTGGAGACGCGCCATCGTTGCGAGACATTAAATAGATATTTGTTTTAATTCGTCCATTTTCCAGATTTGGCACGGACACATAGGTCGTTCGATTATCCTTAATTGCTTCATAGCCGTCAATCGTGGCTGGAACCGGTGTTCCAACCGGATTCGGCGCTTTTGATTGATACCATGCCAACGGTCTCATTCGATCATAATTTTCAAAAATTTGCGCGCCGATCATATTTGACTCGTCAACCGCGAACAGTATATTCGCCAACTGCCCTTTTCCACTGACCAATCCTTTCAGAGGACCAGTAAGCGCTGGCAAATCGTCTGATGTATTATTAGCAATGCCTTTGTCGCGACAATAACGCAGACGATATTTCGAATAAAAACTGTTGTCGTTGTATTCCCATACATTATTACAGAAAAAATTATCAAGCATCGCGCTACCGCTTATCGTGCCGAACCATCCGGTAGTACTCGACGCGGTCGCAGTTAAAAATGTGCCACCCTGTTTATCCTTTGCGGTAATGGTGTTCGTGCTCGTCGTAACCGCCGGAACTTCGTAGAGCGAATTATCCACCGCGTTCCATTGATACTGCCAATCATACACGCCAGGCAATTTATTAAGAATTTGCCCATCATCGCTGTAGCCAAGCGCGGTAAAATTATTTTTTGCGGACGCTGTTTTGAACGTATAGATATTCGGCTCAACACGCACTGTATCAAGATTACAGATTTCATCGCGCGTTTTGAAAGTAATAATGCTTGTGGTCACTTGTTGCGCAGCAATACCATATTGTGTTTTCGGCCCGTTTGCATTAAAAGAAATAATTGCTGTATGTGTGGTTGACGCCGGCAAAATCGTCAAAGGATTAAAGAATGCCACCGTTTGATTGCTTACGTTTGTATATGTTTTAATAATTCCCGGAATATCGATCCATCGGTACGTTGTTGGCTTAACCACAATAGTCGTCGTCGCACTATTTGAAATACCCTCACGACTTACTTCCACTTTTGCGGTATATATTCCGTTCGTCGAATAATCACAAATATCTATTGCACTATAAGGATTTGTCGTGGTACTCATACTGTGCTCATTAATCCCATCGTTCGTACAATCAAATTGATACGTGATCGGTCCAGTTGCAGAGCCTGAAACAGTCGCTTTAAGATCAACATCATTAAGAAGTTCCGTATCGCTCGATGGCGTGGCGACTAACGCAACGGAAAGAGTTGGAGGCGCATTATTCACCGTAATTACTGTTGTTTCTTTTGCGACTATTCCCTGTCGCGTTACGCTTACGCTTGCTGTCGATATTCCCGTTGCCGTATAATTACAAAGATCTGTCGCAGTATACGAAAGAGTAGATGTTGTGGTAGTAAATTCATAAACGCCGTCATTCGTACAATCAAATTGATAGGTAATAGGTCCTGTCGCGGTTCCGGAAACAGTCGCCGCAAGATCAACATTTATAAACGGTATAAAACCATTCGAAGGAATTGCGGTCATACTTACTCCAACCGATTTTGGTTGTTCTATCTTAAATTCATCAATAATGCCATTAAAATTTTCTCCGCCGCTCGCTTTTGCTCCAAGAGCAATTTGACCATTCGCATTCACAGATGTTATCGCGCTTGTCCAACGCAATACGTCGTCAACATATAGATTCCATCGTGAACCGTCAAATAACATTTTTAAGCGATACCATATATCGCGTTCAAAGCGAAAACCAGTATTCTTCCATCCAAGAGAAGGGGTATACATCCCGATATTTCCGACAGGTATGCCTCCATCACCGCTTATCGTGCCAATCGAAAGCTCGAAACTAAAACCATCGCGACCAATAATACGCGATACGCCGCTTCCTCCGTAATTAGTCACTTTAATCCACATATCATAACTATGCGCGCCGGTAAAATTAAGCGATGAACTTGCGGCAATTGTAAGATAATTATTCAAGCCATTAAATTGTACTGCCGTTGATGCTTTTCCGGTGACTCCTGCAGTAGGACAACTGCCAGAAAAACAAGACGCATCATTATTACCTGCTGAATCTTTAAAACTGGTCGCTCCCACTGATTCATCAAGATGCAATTCAGTAACCAAGGCATCCTTGGTGGTAGTCGCTGCAATAATAAAATCATACGGCGCGCCGCGCAATAAATTTTCATTTCTCTGCAATACCGTCTCAAACAATTCTTTCACCGAACCAATAATTTTTTTGAATGATTTTTTAAATTGCTGATTCATTTTCGCAAAATACGTTTCAGAGAACCCATTTCGCGACGGCATGAAGGGAAGTTGCGCGATAAGCGTATCTGGCACTAACGCCTTTACAATAAAATTATCAATATTAATCGTCGCTGGATCCATACGTTGATCAAAAATCACCTCAACCGCTCCATTGCGACAAACATTAAGTTGATTGTTTACAGGCCGTATGCTTACAAGCGTAGGATACGGATCAATAAGAAGATGCGCGGAACCAGTTTTCCCCTGCACGTTTGCGGAGATATTTGTATATCCAATTCCTTGTGAGATTACTGTATTTGTATCAGTAATACTCACTGACGTTGTCGCAACCGATGAAGTCGATGAATTCCACAAATAAGTCAATGTTGTCGTACTGATAATTTGACAATCCGGAGCAATCGGCAAAGCGCTATAAGGGGTAGTTGTCGGAATCGCGTACATACTATACGGATTCGGTAAAACCGCGATATCGCTCATTGCGCATTGCAGAGCGCCAGTGGTAAATTGATAGGTATAACTATTTGTCATCTCGCTTGTATCCATGCCCTTGATACCGCTCGATCCTCCTTTAAGAGTTATTGTATATGTTTTATTGGTTAAAAAATTACTGCTTGGCGTGATTTGAATCGCGTCGTTTGCGCTGGTGTACGGAAGAACAACGGTTGAAATTTGTTGACTCAGCCCATTACCATCTTTAAGAGACACCGTGGTAACATTAACTGTTGCATTATTTAATTTTTTGTTCAATCGCACAATTATTTTTGAGTTCAAACAAACATTTTGCTGACTCTTGCGCGGATTCGGACTTGGATACTGACTGCCGCTTATGTCGCATCGATCGCTTTCAATTACTTCTAACGGTAACGGTTGCACGGTGGCAACTCCAAAACCATTTGCGCTGCGTGTTTGTGCGTAGATATTCGTTGTCCCGATTCCCTGAGAAGTTGCCAATGCGTCTCCAAAGCTTGACGCTGGACTAACTATCGCAATTGAAGTGGAGCCACTTGACCAATTATAGTCAAACGAACCGCTCAAAAGTTGGCATTGCGCTTCAACCGCGTTCGCGTAATATCGTTTTGATTCTGGTATCGTGGTAAAAGTCGCGGACACTGGCGACACCATCACGTACGACGGTTCGCAGGGCACATTACTTGAAGTAGTATGAAAAGAATACGCGTATGGTTGCGCAAGCATTGTTCCGTCATACGCGCGCACGGAAGTCGCAATCTTAACCGTATAATCAGTATTAATGGCAAGTGGCAAAAGATTCGGAGTAAAGACAATGGTATCTTGCATATCATCGTACGGATAGATTTGATAATTTCCTGCAAGCGCGAGCCCACCTGCTCTTTGCAATGAAAAACTGGTTGTTGAAAGCGAACTAAAATCAACTCGTTTGTTAAATAAAGCGCTTACCTTGATATTCGTGCATATGGCTCCTGGAGGAATCGCGGTTGAGGGGTTTGGGCTTGGATACGACGGAGGTGTCGCAGTTGGCAAACACATTGTCGAAGTAACGAGTTGTAAAGGCGGCAATTTTACTTGCACTGCGCTGAATCCTGTTTTCCCGCGTGTTTGAGCGCTGACGCGCGTCGCGCCAGTTGAGCTCGCGGTTACCGTTGTTGTCGCTGTTCCAGCTGGCGCCAGACCGATTGTTGAAGTTGGGAAGGCAACGACAATAGCACGGTTTTCCGAATTCCATTCATAATCAAACGTGCCGATTAATTGACGACACTGATTATCGTAGGGACTCGCGGTGAAATCGTTACGCGATTCTCCGGTACTCATCGTTGCGTTGAATGGATCAACCCCTACATAACTCACCGGACAGGATTCATTGGATGCACGCGTAGTAAATTTTGTAATATAGTCAGAATCCATTATCGCGGCATCTTGCGCTTTCACACCGTTTATGCCGCCTTTTACGATAAGATAATAATTCGCGCTTGTTGAGAAAAAGCCATTCGGCGTTACAATAACGCGATCTGCATATCCGCCATAATCTTGAACAGAAAGACTCTGTGATACATTCATCATAGACGCGCATTCCGCGTCCAAACATTTCTTAAGCTGAACCGTTGTATTAGTAACCGTTGACGGATCAACTTTTTTATTAAATCGAACATAGGGCGCGATATTCACGCATACATCCTTATCATTCCGTTTTGGCGATGGAGACGGACGTTCATCCGGCAAATTGCATTGAGTACTTTCAACGATAGATAAGGGTAATGGTTTGACCATTATATTTCCGAAACCGTTCGCACTCAACGTGCTCGCGTTAATTATTGTCGCGCCAATTCCTTGAGAAGTCATAATAGTTTCGCCAGTGCTCGTTGAAGGATTAATCGTTGCAACGGAAGTCGAACCGCTCGACCAATCGTAATCAAACGCGCCGTTTAATATTTGACATCGCGTGTCAATCGCGTCCGCAGAATAATTTTTATTCACATTTGTTCCGACAACAGTTGCGCTCGGCGGCGTCACCATCACATACGACGGTTCGCAGAGCGCATCGCTTGATGTGGTATAAAACGAATACGTAAAATTATTTTTAAGCGCGGTGCCGTCCGTTGCTCTAAGCGGTGTTGGCGATGACATTCCTTTGATGGTTATCACGTATTCTGAGCTTGTCGCTAACTTAATTGTGTTAGGAGTAAATATAATCACGCTTTGATTTTCACTTTTATATGCATTATAAACTCCGTTGACCGTTGATCCGCCGGCTTTTCTAATAGCAAAGCTTGATGTTGAGATTGTTGTTTTGTCAATCATTTTATTAAACGCGACTCCGATTTTTATATTCGTGCAAACGTCATTCGCGTTGTTATACGGATTCGGGCTTGGATATGATGGAGGCGTTGCTGTTGGCGTGCACGCGGGAGATTGAAGAACTTCGAGCGGTGACAATTTTACGCGCAAAGACCCGTTTCCTTTTTTCCCGCGCGTTTGCGCGGTTATCGTTGTTTTACCGGTGCTCGTGCCAATAACGGTTGTCGTGCCAATTCCTTGCGGCGCCCATCCAACGGTAAAATTCGGCAACGGGTACGCAATGTTTGGTTGAGACGTGAACCATTCATAATCGTATGTTTCGCCGGTTAAACGTTTACATTCAGCATCAAGCGGCGACCCAGAATACGTGGTGGTCGCGAGAAGATCCAATTCATAATTCGTTGGCGATAAACCAACAGCGCTCATTGTGCAAAAATCATTCGTCGCGCGCGTTGAAAAATTCCATATATAATCATATTTCATTCGAGAAGTGTCTAACGCCTGTATACCATTTCCGCCGCCTTTCAAAGTAATTTGATAGTATGTGCTCGTATTGAGTAAACCGCCAGTTGGCATAAACGAGATCATATCGCTTGTTGTGCTATATGGTTCTACTGTTATTGACCACCCTGACACTGCAACGCAATTTCCTGCTTCATCGCATTGTTTGATTAGCGTTGTTAAAGGATTAACACTCGCTGAAATTAATTTTTTATTCAAACGAATATATGGCGAGATGTTAATACACAGATTTCGCGTGTTATGCAATGGCGATGGGCTTGGCCACAATTGCGGATCAATCGCAAGATTGCAACTTCCATCCTCAATCACGCGTAATGGTTCCATAATTGAAAGCGATCCTTTACCGATGAGCGCTCCCTTCGCGGTGTTGAGCAAAGAATCAACAGTTGTTGTGCCAAAATCAAGCCCAGTGATAAGCGTTGTTTCTTCGCTTGTTGTTGGATTGATGGTCATTAATTCTGTTCGCGGTGTTGACCAATTGAACAAATAACTGCCGATTAGTTCGCGACACATTCCGTCCAGCGCCTCAGATGAATAAGTTTCCTCCTCGCCTCTTTTTTCCATTGTTTTATTTCCCGGATACACCGCGACAAATGACGGATCGCATAAATTCGCATTATTCGCTGTTGAAAAATACCATTGCGCGTTGCTCTCCAAACTAATCCCATCTCTTCCCTTGATCCCTCCTTTTGGAAGAGTTATTTTATAGGTACTGTTCGGCAATAACGGCGGATCAGTAATTTGCAAGCTTGGAATCGTGAAATTGCCGGCAATTTCTGGAGAAACCGCGACAGTTATAGTCGCGTCGCTATTTTTACGAACTAAAAAGTAATCAAAATCAGCGTTAAATCCCGTGCCGCCGCCTGACCATGATCGCGCCAATAAACCCCAATAATCCGGAATCGCAAGTGCGTTATAACTGCCGCAGGTAGTCCATATATCTCCATTAAGACTGTATTCATAAAAAATACGATTTGATGAATCGTGACGATAGCGAGTATAGTGCGTGGTATTGCCAACAGGAAGAGTGCATAAGGGACTTACGTCAGAACTATCTCGTGCAAACCCTAAGCTATTGCCATATTCATACGCGCCAAAATATCCTTTATTATCAAACGACGATGGATTACTGTCACGTACTCCTTGAATCAATACAAGGCCTTGCTGACGCGATGTGCCACCAACACCAATCGCGTCTTCCTTTGTTTCAATAATATAATTTGTCGATCGAGTAAGCGCTCTATAGAGAAACGGCGCTTCATTGTAACATTTATTTTGAGCGGCATCGCACCATGTATTACTGATGCCATTTACCTTAATTCGGAACCATCCAGGCCGTTCGGTTAATGAATATGAATCAGCGCTCCCCGGATAAAAATTCCAATAACTATAATCAAGAAAAATATTTGAAAAATCATCATAAATATCAAAAATAGCTTGCGGAATTTTTGCGCCATTTGAAAAATACGTATTGCCATACAGCGCGTAAAGCGTTGAATCTCCTTTCGCAAGCGAAGGAACTTTCGCCCATATTTTTGTATTCGGCAGATTGCATCCTTTCTCCGGATCAAACGCGTAGTCTATAATCGCGCCACTGGCATCGGCAACACGCAGGTCGCCGCAATCTGATTTCATTTTTCCTTGCGCGATCAGCGATTTTGTATCTAATGGGAATGAAATTTGAAAATTGGGCAACGTCGAAGTGTTTTCGCTCTTGATTTGTATGGGCACGCGATATTTAAAAACAGTGTTCGGCGCTTCTGGCGTAAAAGTAATTTTATCTCGAGCAGTATCAAAACTCCGTACCTTATATGAACCATTCGCAGGCGCGCATTGTTCTCCACTGAAGCTAATTTCTTCAAGCCGCGCGTCGTCCCAATAGAATACATCACCAGGGTTGCCTTGTTGCTGATACGAAAGACGGAAATGAATTGCCGAAGAGGTATCAAGTAGCGAGGAAGGTTTCCATGGAACCGAAATTTTTTGCCACATGCCGTTTGTCGTAATCGTATTTGCCACAATATATCCGGCATCCCATCGTTGAGATTGCATTAGAAGCGCAACCTCTCTTCCCGGCGGCGCTTTCACCCATATTGAACCAACGAGATTTTTCCCAGCGATGGGTTCTCCAAGAGACACTGTTTGAGCAATTCCATAATGATGATTATAATTTGTTCCGCCCCATCCAGAACCGCAATCAGTACCGTCTACAAGGGATTTTTTAATTTCTATTTTCCCGGAATTATCGCCAGAATGCGGCGGCCCCTCATTGACCGCGGACAATGACATACAATTCGAATTGATAACCCACCAATTGGATGTTCCTGATTCAAATCCGGGACTTGCCATAGTGAATGTTTGCAACGTGGTTGTAGCGGTATTTTCGCATCGTTCAACCTTGAAGGTATCTTGTGAAACCGTATTTTTATCAATTTTTTTTGTCAGAACCGCTGAAATTTTTGTATTAATGCATACATCTTTCGCGGAAATTGACGGATTCGGATTCGGACTTGGATACGAAGGCTGTGTGGAAGTCGGAGCGCAAACATTATTTTGATAAAGCGCTAGCGGCGTGTATACAAACAAATCGCCTGTTCCTGTTTTTCCTTCTGTTATCGCTGAAATTTTTACCCGATCCTGGCTAACGCCAGTCGCGATAGTCGCGCTTTCCGAACGCAATGGCAAAATACTTGCAACATTCGGTTTTGACGATTGCCACTCGTAGGTGTATGTTCCGGAAAGCGCGCGGCATTGCGCGTCAAGCGCGTTTGCCCTATAGTCCGTGGTTGACGCAACGCGCAGATCAAAATCATTTGGATTAACTTCAGTGTACGCAACCGGACACAGCGCGCTTTTTTCAATAGCGCGCGTTAAATAATCAAATCCTTTCCGCAGAAGCGTAAAATCGCTTGGCACATACGCAGGTTGGAAATGAAACCATCTCCCTTTATATAATTCCTCTAAATAAATTGCCTCATAGGTGTTATTGTCTATATCTTTCGCAACGCCAAATGCTTTTGGATGAATGGCGGTGATGCCGTATCGTCCGTCGCCATTTGGAACATTTTCAAAACTTGTATTTTGCGCGATATTTTGTCCAGTTGATTCGTCAATCCATTCAACATCGTCAAAATAGACAATTTTTCCCGCGCCGTATACGCCCAAAGCAATCCGCGCAGGAACTATCCCTGTTCCACCTCCTGCGTAACGCATTTCAAGAGTCTGCCATTGTCTTTTTTTTGATACATCAGCATCTGTCCGTACAAAGGTATCCCATGGATTGGTTTGTTGGAACCAAAGAGCAACGTATCCTGAGGCGCTTGAGCTCGCTATATAAACTTTTACGCGAATGGTATATGCTTTTGATCGATCAATAGTAAAACCGCCACCAGAATTCCCAATCCACACATCACCGCTCCTTGACTCAAGTTTTATTGATTGTGCTCCTGAATATTTTTGTTCTTTTGACGCGCTACATTGTCCATCAAGCGGTGTTTCGCATCCGCCCCAACCAGTCGGCAGACTATACAACATACCATCTATATTTTGCAGTGAATCCCATCCTTCAGCGATCGGATGATTTTTTTGCGATAGAACAGGCCCCATAATACTTGATATGCTTACTGCGGAAACAATAGGTGTAAGTGGAGTGTAATTGTCATTTCCTTCAGTAAATATTGGATAACCTTTTGCGTACAATTGATTGAAAAGATTTGCTTTTGCCAAACCCCAAAACGTCATAATACCGGCGACAATATCCGGTTTAATCGCGTCAACGTCAGCAATCGTGTTTACGCTTACATTATCAATCACTTGATATCCTTCTTGACGCAAACGATCAATCCATGGTTGCGCGTGATCGTATCCTGCATATCGATAGCCTTTTTCAACAACAAGAATTTTCGTATCTTTTGGTTCTTTCATCACGTTACCAAGTGGAACATTTTTTGTGTTGAACATCCAAATATATTCTTCTTCCAATTTTCCAAAATCCAACGCGCGCACACCGCTATCTCCGCTTTTGATGGTAACGCGATATTTCGTTCCGGGTTCAAGCAAATCGCCGTTCGGATTAAAAATAATTTTATCCGAAGAAGTATTGAACGCAATAATATCAAGACTAGACGGAACTGTTCTTCTGAACGCGCATTTTTTATCAAGACATTTTTCAAGCACAACAGTATTTCCTAATTGGACCGTGCTGGTGTTAAGAACTTTATTAAAACGAAGATTTGGTTTGACATTAACGCACGAATCTTCCGTGCCATAACTTGGAGATGGTGACGGGTATTGCTGTGGCGTTTCAGTTGGTTTGCACGCGGTTGATTCGATAACAAAAAGCGGCGATGACACAACCGCCAACTTCCCATTGCCGATTATCCCCTGTGTTTCCGCTGAAATTGTTGAAGTCCCTAGATTAACGCCAAACACGCTTGTTTCAAGTTCAGGCGTTGGCGTAACATACGCCACCGGCGACTTTTCAAGTAATGATTCGTCAAGCGCGGTCCAATTATATTCCGCAACGCACACTAAACCGTTTCCGCATGATGGTTGCGCATACGCAAGCGCTGTGTATCCTTGCGACAATGTTTTCGGCGTTTGAGCAAATGACGGTTCAACGCATACATTTTGCACTTGGCATAAATTATTTCCTATTTCATACACATATTCTGCCGTATCGCCGGTGGATGCTCTAAATGAAACGCCCGAGAGTGTCTTGATTCCACTCCCGTCGATTCCGCCTTTAAGCGTTAGTTTATATTTCGTTTGATTATCCAAAAGACAACTTGATGGGAAAATGCTCAATCCAATAATTTTATTATTGCCGTCCCGTCGAAAAACAATCCTCGAAGCAACCGAAGCGGTTTTGCTACATTCATTGCCCGCAGGACCAATACATTTTTCAAATTTCACATTTTCGCGCACACTGCTCGCGTCCATTGGAATCGTTGTTGCGCTTCCTTCCGATTGTTTAAATACTCCGCCGAAACCCGCGTTCGCTCCAACTTTTCCGTCAGCGCCAAGACATGGCGTTGTTTGTTCAAATACCGGACGGGTAGTGCAACACGCTGGCGATTGATTTAAACGGCACCCATATTGGTTAATGTCTGCTTGCCCGGGAACTGGGCAAGAATTATCAGAACTACAGCCGCAGTATTCATCAAAAACCGCAAAAGGAACGCGATTACTGCTACCGATTGTATTAGTCGCATACACGTTATTTGAACCGCTCAGCGCGCCAGTCGGAACGAACGATTTTATTTTTGATTCAGTCCATAGATTGATCGGCGCAACGCTCATATCAAAACGAACCGTGCCGGTTGCGGAGCCAAAACGGGTTCCAGAAATAAACACTGGATTCGTGCGATAACCGCTTGTCGGTCGTGTTGAAAAAATACACGGACCAGTCGCGATATCAGGATTATTGATATAAAATTCTTCTTCATTGCTCATTAAAGTTGTTGACGCTTGATCGTTATAGCGCGTAGTCACCTGCGCGTTCAAATAATCTCCAGAAAAGAATAAAGACGAGGTTGGCGCGATAGTCGTAAGATACGATCCATAATATTCATCATATCCTCCTAAGGGAACGCTTGATGAAGAACTCGTCGCGTTTGTTTTGACAAAGTGAATATCAATCGGTTGCGCGCGATTATATGGACTGCCGGCAAAACATTCGCCTCTCACAGTAAGACATTCTCCTTTTTTTCCTTCACTCGGCCCAACATTTGAAATATACGGTCCGCATTGACAGGTTTCCGTTTTGCCAGTGGTAAATTGCCATGTTCTTTGAAGCAAATCGCCGCGACGATTGATTTTTAGATCAGTTGTCACCGTGACGGTGTACGCGGTATTGCTTTGCAATTCAACTGGATCAAACTTAAACGTGCGAACGTTATTATCAATTGGTTCATTCGCAAGCGGCACGTCCTCAATACTTAAAACGCCCAGCAACAGAGCATCGCCGGTTGACGTCGTATAGATATTTTTTTGCCAGGTTGTACTTGCGCTGAAAAATTCGCTTGGACGGATATCCGCGACAATTATATTTTTTCCTTCTTCAATTTTAAAGGTAATTTTAGAACGATACATCGGCGTAACGAATCGCGCATAAATGTTTGATGACGGACACGAATTTGTTCCAACCGGATACACAGACGCGAACCCCGGCGCTTTGTCATTCGTTTGGAACTCAAACACGTATTCGCCAGACATCGCATTACTACATAAGTCGGCGATATTGCGAATGTGTACGCGATACCAAGTGAATGGCTCAAGAAGCTCACTTGATGTTGGCGTGAAATTAAATCCTGTTTCTGAAAATTCGGTTGACCAAAAAGTTGAACTGACTGTTTCAACAACCGCTCCGCCTTGCGTTGCCAATTTTTCAATCCAGATATTATCAGCTATAAAATTGTCATTTTCATCCAAAACAGTCGTCGGATCAATCGGTTCTGAAAAATAAATTTCAAGAACTGGTTTGCGCGACACGAACAGTGTTGAATAGGGCGGAGACGAACTGGTCGCCGACATATTCACTCCCGGATAGGTGGAGATAATAAACGGATTCACCGTATCGCTTTCTTCGCCAGTTTCAAATCGCCACATAAATCGGGAATTAGTCGCGTCGTTGAGTTCTATACAACCATTGCCGGTTGCGGACGATCCATAGCATCCCTTGAGCGCTTCGTCAGCAGTTGATAAAATCCCCTCTCGTTCTGGCGTGGTGGCTTCAGTGTCTTTTGGCAAAACGGTTCTATACATTGTATTAGTCGCAAACAAAATGCCCGGATGCTTGAAAATAGTAACATTGCTTCGCGCTTGCCATTTACCATTAACTATTCCTCCTTCTCCTGGAATATTTTCGTTCTGCACTTTCAAGAAAGTTGATGATGCAAGTTGCGTAATTCGTTGCGCGTTTAATCCTCTATTGAAAATCGGCTGAACCGCGCTACACAAATACACATTGCGATAATAGGTTTCTTTGCTCGTATTACTATGCGTCGTAAGAATCTTTTTTGCTTTAAACGCATCCGGCGGCAAATAATAATCCTGCGGACACGTGTTCGTCGCCAGACAGCTTGTCGGCTGAATGGAAGTTCCTGCGATTCCGCCAAACAACTTAAGGATAAAATTAACAATCGCGAATGACATAATAATAATCAAGAGCCCGACAAGCGCCGCAGTCATTAATTTTTTCGCCTTACTAATTTGTTCCGGATTTCCTCCAGACGTCATCCAAATGAACCCCGCATAGATAACCAAGATAACGCCGATCAAACCTAAAAACGATAAAAAAATGTTGACGATTCTCCCGATAACCGTGATTAAATCAACTCCCCCTAATTGAGTCTGTGACTGGAATTCGCCCATTCCATTTGTCAAATCCTGCGCAAAAACAGCAGAAAACGGCGTTAAAAGGCCGCTTATAAAAATTCCTAAAAAAAGCAAAAACAGACCTGTCCTTCTAAGGTCATAAAAAAACTTTCTCTTTTTAAAATTAAGAGGTTTCATTAAATCATCTCAAGGTAAAAAATTATCTATTACTTTATTAACGAATTAACGAGTTAACGGATTAAAAAAATAAAAAACGGAAACTCAAAAAATCTCGCGTAATAAAAAAAATGATAATTTTTAAATAATTCGTTAATGCGTTAATCCGTTAATTTTACTAATAATAAATAATTTTTATTTTGCTTTTAACTTTTAGTTATTCACTTTTCACTATTAACTGTTTTTATCATTCCCGCCACTCGTCCGCCGCTTGCGCGATTGCCTACCGCTTTCATTGTTTCCTTCATGAGCGCGCCAAAATTATTTTTTAGCGTTGGATTTTTCGCGACACATTCATCAACGATACTTTTTAATTCATCGTCTGGTAATTCTTGCGGCAGATACGATTTTAAAACTTCTTGTTCCTCTGCTTCTTTTTGCGCGAGATCATTTCGCCCGCCTTTCTTGAAAAGTTCGATTGACTCTTCCCGTTTTTTTATCTCGCGTCGCATGATAGTAATGACTTCGTTTTCGTCAAGCTCTTTATTTTTTGCTCGCAAATCTATCTCGTGATTCAAAAGTGCCGCACGCGCCATACGCAAGGTATCAACGACAATTTTATTGCCGCTCTTCATCGCGCCTTTCAAATCAGACTCAATTTTTTGCAATAACACGATAAAAAATCAAAAATGAAAATCTCAAAATGCAAAATGACAATTCAAAATTTAAAAATTTTAGAAGTAGATAATTTTGCATTTTACATTGTCATTTTCCATTTTGATTTTTAATTTTTAAATTTGTTTCCTATTCCTTATCATATTGTGAAACAAGGGGTTCAAGAAGGTACTGATGCGCGCGGGAGTATTCAATCATTTCGCGCAATCCTCCTTCAAGCGTTACGACCGGAAACCATTCAAGTTCATTTTTTGCGCGCGTAGTGTCCGGCAGACCAAGCGGCGTCATAAAAAGCAAAGGCGCTTTATATTCAATTTTTGATTGCGATTCGGTCATTTCAATAATTTTCTGCGCAATATCTTTGAGAAAATATTTCATCGAATTTCCAAAATTAACCGGTTCGCCGTACGACGAATCCATTAACTTAATCAATCCTTGTATAACATCGCTATAATAAATCAACGAGGTCGTAAAATGTTCATCTCCGTAAATAATCAATGGTTTATTTGTAAGGGCCTGTAGAATAAAATCTGAAATCATCTGCCCGTCAAAAAGCGGCATACGCGGACCGTATGTTCTGAAAACACGCGCAATCCGCGCATCAAGATTATATACTTGTTTGTAGGTTATCACCGCTGTTTCCGCAAAACGTTTTCCTTCATCATAGCACGCGCGCGGACTGGTAAAATTGACCGAACCAAAATCGGTTTCAGAAAAAATTTCTTTTCCCTGCGATGCTTGACCATAGACTACCGATGAAGACGGAAATAAAAATTTCGCTTTATATTTCTTAGCAAGTTCTAAAACGGACAACATTCCGATAGAATGCGCTTTTAATGTTTCGTGGCGATATTTGTCAAAATTTTTTGCCGACGTCGGGCAAGCGAAATGATATATCTCCTGAACACCTTGCAAATTAATCTGAAATATCTTTAAGTCCGCGCGTGTTTCCAGATCAAGTGGCGCATTCACGTCTTCTTTCAAAAAACGAAAATTCGGATTCTGCATCAAGTGTTCGATATTGCGTAGCGCGCCGCCGAGAAAATTATCAACGCCGATCACATTATTTTCTTTTACCAATTCATCGCATAAATGCGAACCCAGAAAACCTGCGCATCCGGTGACGAGAATATTTTTTTTGCCAGAAGGAAAGGACATATAATAAAATCAAAATTCAAAAATCAAAATGAAAAATGACAATGCAAAATTAAAAAATGAATCTAAAAAAAGACAATACAATGCGGTTGCGTGAATCAATTATATTTATTGAGATACTAAAGGTAATAGCTTCAAATACACTTCCGTTTAAATGCAAAAAATAATTTTAACATTTTAAATTGTCATTTTGCATTTTGAGATTTACATTTTACATTTTTTGTTTGTCTCTGATCATGTGCTTTGAATTTTTGTTTTTAACTATTCACCGTTAACTATTCTATTCTCTCTTTCTTCGGTATTCTTTCACAATCGCGACGATGACGCTTGTAATTGGAACCGCCAGAAAAATACCGAGTACGCCCGCGATTTTTCCGCCGATAAGCACTACGAGGATGACCGCGAGCGGATTAAGTCCGGTTGTACGGCGCATCACTTGCGGAACGAGAATATGATTTTCTGCCTGCTGAATCACGAAATAAATAATCGCCACAAACAACGCTTTAATCGGTTCTTGCCCAAAAGCGACTAATACAGCTGGAATTGCGCCGAGATACGGACCAAAATAAGGAATCATTTCCGTCACACCTGCGAGCAAAGCGAGCGCAAGCGCGTTATTCACTCCCAAAATAAGAAGCGCGATGTACGCCATCACGCCGACAAACAATCCGAGCAATAACAATCCTCTGCCCCAATTTCCTATTTCGCGTTGCCCGATATCAATGAGTGATCCAATGCGATCTCGTTTTTCTTTCGGAAAAAGCGAAACGAATGTTTCTTTCAAAAAAACTTTATTCAAAGTGATATAAAATGAAATGACAAAAATCATCACGATGAATATCACATTTCCTCCAACACTCGATAAAAGTGAAAAAATACTTGTTCCGATTCCTTCTCCATCGCTCTGATTAGAGATGTATTTCTGAATCAATGACTGGATATTGAATTGTTCCACGTCAAGATAGGGCGCAAGATTCGGCGCGATAGAAGAAACTTTGTCAAAAAGACTTTGCACCTCGTCGGTGATAACCGGAATCATCGGCCAGATAACACCAATGATCAAAAGAAAAAGAATAATATAGGTTAAAAAAGTTCCGAAAAGACGTGGAACTCCTTTTCTTTGCAGATAATCAACCAGAGAGCTAAAGACTGCCGCAAAAATCATTGCGACAATCAATAATAAAACCACGTCGCGCAGGAAATAAATAATTCCGATAAACGCGAGAACCAATAAAATCCTAACGATCGATATGATATCAATTTTAATAACCGTTGTTTTTTCTTCCATAAGAATAGTAAATTAGCTTTTAGGAAATTAGGGGATTAGCTTACTGCTCTTACAATTTCCTAATATCCTCATTCCCTAAAAGCTATTATCATTATACACTCTACACATAATATGCAAGCGCATATCCACCATAAAAGAAGTGAATAGTGAATAACGAATAGTGAAGAATTGAAATCCTAAATTCTGAGCACCAAATCTTAAAAAAATCCAAAATTCGAAGCACGAAATCCGAAACAAATTCAAAATTCTAAATTCAAATAACCAAAACGATTTCGAATTTTCTTGTTTTGAATTTTTGATTTTGGACATTTGAATTTGTTTTGGATTTTGGATTTCGTGCTTCGGATTTTTGTCGTGTTGTATTATTTGAAAATTTATTCATTGTCCGCCGAAGGCGGATCCGCCTCTGGCGGAAAAATTCAATGTAAATTGTAAATTGAAAATTTTTAAATCAAAAAGGGAATCGTTTTTTCGATTCCCTTTTGTATTTTTCTAAGGCCTACTATCCTAATTCCCTAAAAACCTATTCTTGCCCTTTTGAACCGGCGAGCTTAACGAATTCAAGATTGTCATTTACTTGCAGAACATACTCTCCATCAACTTCTTTTCCATTCACCAACGAGGTGCTTCCCTCCGGTATATTAAGAGCGGTCGTAAGCGCTTTGCGCACATCTTTTACTTTCTTGCCAGCGAGATTCAATTTTAACGGCTCATGCACGCCGCCAGTAATCGTAACCTCTCCCTGAACATTCGGTTGCGCTTTTTCTTTCTGCTGCTCTTTTGTTTCATCCGTCGGTTGCGCCGACTTCTGCTTCTCTTTTATTTTTGCCATTTTTTTCTTTCTCTGTTTTTATTCTATTTGCTATTTTATATTTATTCCTAATCTCCTAACCCCCTAAAGCCTAATCTCCTATCCTTACGGCAATCGTTTCATATTAACGACCTTGCCTTCATTAATATCAAAATAAAATTCTCCACATTTGTCAAATTGTTCTTGATCAATTAGCCACAATGCAATGCACATCAACCATGCCACTCCCATATTTGTGAAGAGAAGCTGTCGCGATTCCGGCAATGAAGCGCGTTCTCCGCAGCTCATTTCGGCTGGATTTTTATCTACAGGGTGTTTTATTTCCGGATGATATTTAGTCAATGAAGCAGTACTGTCTTTTTTATTTTTCCGGATATAAATCTGCACATTGCCGTCCGTTAACTCATTGCCGCCCGAGATAAGAATGACATCATTAAGTGTCTCGCAATACTCCGAAACAATTTTTCTCGTCTTATGATTATCAACGGATAAAAATACCATATCGCCATCATTGATATATTCGCTTATATTCTCTTCATCAACATATTCTGTTTTTGCGCGAAACGAAATATTTTCAAATTCCTGCGCCAATTCATGCGCTTTCACTTTTGCCTTTTTCCCCATTTCTTTAAACGCTTGCCGTTTTGCGTTTTTCAATTCAAATTCATCGCCATCAATCAACGTTACTCGACAACCTTGTTTCTCTCCGCCAGAGGCGGACCCGCCTTCGGCGGGAAAATTAAGATACCGGCAGAGGAACGGCAACAACGCAGTGCCGATCCCTCCGATGCCAATAACTTTAATCGTATTCATATCCGTCCCCTTCTTTCAAAGCTGAAAAAAGTTTTCCATATTTTTCATCGCGCGGCGATTCTTCCGTATCTTCTAATTTATTATCACTTGTCTCCGAAAATGTATTTTTATTTTTTCCGTTTTTCTTATCTTTTAAAGAATGCTTTTTTAATTTTGATTCATCTTTACATACATCATTTTCTTTAACATGTTCTGTCCAATCGTTTGGGAATGAAACAAATTGATTTCCTTCAATAATATCGTCAACATCAATGATCTGCCGTTCTCCATCCGCCATAATCGAACATGAAATAGAAACGATCGTATCGATATTTCCAATAGTAATATGAATGCCGTCATCATTTTCTTCATCAGCGTGATCAATATTTGAATGGAAAGCGTCGATACGCCCATGCGAATGGATCGTTCCCACGCGCACAGCTCCGTCCGGATTCTTGCCAACTTCATAATACGGCAATCGTCCGGGCGCAACTTTCTGATTAGGCGCTTTCATCTCATATCGTTCATCCTTCTCAAACCAATACATAATAACGATCGCTTCGCTGTGATATTTCTGATACACATCTTTAAAAAAACTCATCACCTGCGCAATTCTCTCAAAAGGGATCTTTTTCTGAAGCGCGAGCTTAATACTACTTTTGTGAGGATGAAGCCATTCGATTTCACGTTTGTTTTTCGATTCAAAAACGAGCGTTGAACTTACAAAAAATTTTGTTTTCTTAACTTGAAAAACGCCATTTTTCGCAATGATATAATAAATAGTGTCATTCGGTTCCTGAAACTGCTCGTCCTTGAAATAAACAGGAAATAACCCTTTATAGATATTTTCCATTATTGTGTCTCCTTGCATTGATACATAATATCAATAAGTTCATTTGTATTTTCTATAGTTGAACGTATTACGATACCCGTTTTTTTAAACATCTCATCTTGTACGGTATGCGGCGTTAAACCAATTTCAATCCATGGAATCTCAAAAACAAACAACGGATCTTTTTTGCTTGCTTTTTCCCACGCTTCAAGAGTTTTAATACGCTCATCAAGATTGCCTGACTGCGTAAAACCTTCTATAAAACTTCCGTGTTGCTCTTCAGCTTGTTTAGGAACGATAAATGAACTTTCCCAAAAATAACGTATTTGAGCGCGCACTTTTTCCTCAAGAGAATCGGATTGCTTGATGTTCGCTTTCATACACGCCTCTCCGGTCGCATAATTGTCCTCCCCTATATTCACATGCGTAAGATTGCAAAGCAATAATTGATCATCAAGCGAGGTAAGCGGCGCGTTCCGATAAAAGACGCGACTTCTATACGCCGGCATAAAACCATTTTCTATACAGAATATGTAAATAACATACGGAAATGCGAGTGTGTATTTTTTATTCCCATACATACTTTCGGGAACAATAATCGTTCTTATCTGCGGAGTTTGTTCAACAATCACAATCTCCACAGCGCCCTTTTTTATATAATACCGCGCTCCAGTAATCAGCAAGGGTGTTTCTATCGATTGAGCATTGCATTCAACTATTCTCTCTACAAAATCTTTAAGTGATACTATTCGATCTACTGTCTGTTCATTATCATCCAAGGTATCTTTAATAAGAACTGTTGCTGTCTCATTTCTTAATTCTATACTCTCGTCTTTAATTTTTCTGAACCAACGAGCAGACCATACATATTGATTATTATCTTCTTCGATACGATAACATCCGTCACCGCATCGCGTACCGCACGATAGTGATTTAAAGATAGTCACCTGTTTTCCTTCCCACTGAAACATCTCTGAAGCAAATTTCGGATGTTCATACGGCAAAGACGGATTTTCACTAATCCTAACCTTCTCGCCTACTCTAAATTTTTTTCCCATTATTTTTCCTTTCTTTGTAAATCAACGAATAACGAATACTATACGAATTTACGAATAAATAAATTTTGATTTTTTAACCTAATCTCCTAATTTCCTAAAAATCTACTCTCCTATTCTAACAGCTCCACGAAATCCGGCATTAATTATTTATCCCTAACTTCCTAATTTCCTAAGAAGCTAAAAAGCTAAGAAGCTAATTCCCTATTCCACGGAGCCGATTTCTTGTAATTGATATATAATATCGATCAATAATGATGTTGATGTTATATTTTCTATTTGTGCTACATGATCCTCTCCTAATCGCATATACAACGCGTTTTCAACAATAGAACGAACCGTATATCGGCTTTGTTCCCATGGAACATCAAGTATAAAAAGAGGATCTTCGCGCGTTGCTTCTATCCACTCGTCCAAAGATGCGATCCGCGTATCATTAACTCTGTCGCACGCCAGATGATAATCATCGTCTGCTATGGCTGAATTTTCGATATCCGGACCACCGCGCATATCATCAGTAAAAACACTGTTCCAAACGCTGTCAATCCATTTAGTTATTTTTATAGTAAGATTATCATTCTGATGTGTCGCTATGCGCGGCGCGCAGAGCCAATGCGTTGGATAATAAACATTTTGCAAATTAGTGTGATAAAGCGTATCGTCAAGCGATTGAAGAGGGGCTGTGCGATAAAAACATCTTGGAAGCTCGTCGTAACGAGCCACTAACTCATTTTTTAACACTCCGAATACAAAAATGACATACGGCAATGCGACGGTAACTCGCTGTGCTGAATCTCCTGAGTCGCGTAGTGTACCCGAACGATTTTGCGATGACCATAAAAGCGTGCGTACTTGCGGAGGTTGTTCAACGACTATAATTTCTTTATCGCGATTTTTAACATACAATTTTGTCCCGCGCGGCAAGAGAGGCATCTGAACAATTTTTTTATGCTCTTCAAGAATTTCGATAAAATGCTCGATTGACAACGATATTTCTTTTGTCCATTTTTCCGCGCCATCAATTGTTTGTATCTTAAAAACCGTCACGCAATCGTCTTTAATTTCAATAATTCTATCATCGTCAACTTTATTATGTGATATATTTTCGCTCATTTATTCTCCTTGATTCGATACAATAGGTCAATCACTTGAGAGGTATCAGCGATCAATACATCATTGCGTGACATCAAATAATCTATAAGCCCGCGTACCGTATATGCTGACTGTATCCATGGAATATCGAGGACAAAAAGAGGATTTTTCTTCGTAGCTTTTTCCCACGCTTCAACCGATTTAAGGGAACGATGGATATCATGTGAATGCGCAAAATCACTTCCTGATAAATCGTCGGTGAATATCCCATTCCATAGACTGTTAATAACAAAAGTAGCGAATACGGCGCCGTTATCTACCTCATATTTTTGGTCAAGCGGAAGACACATATTACTACCGATAGAATAAACGTTCTCGAGATTTGAATGATACAAAAGATCATCAATCCCTTGTAGCGGAACAGTGCGATAGAAACAGCAAGCGTTTTTGCCAATTCCGCTTCTCGTGTTTATGACTAATATGATAAAGGGAAATGCGAGCGTAACCTTTTTCAGCACGGCCTTTTCAATGGTTTTCCCATTTTTTTTCCATTCTTTCCATAACACGGTGCGCACTTGAGGAGGAATTTCAATAACGAAAATTTCATCACGCTTTTTTTTAATATAATACTTCGTTCCGGGAGGAAGAAGCGGCGTCATGAATGAACCCGTATCTTTTATTTTTTCACATGCGTCTTTAAGCGCAACACACTGTTTTTTATTTCTCCGTATGACCCTTCTGCGCTCTATATCTCCGTACTCTATCTCGACAATCGTTGCGTCTCTTCCTTTTAATTCAACAATTTCCTCTATCGCTTTGATTTTCATTTTTTTCTTCTTACGTATCATTCTATTTCTCCTTTCTTTATAAATCAACGAATAACGAATAAATTACGAATTTACGAATAAAAAAATACAGAAACTAATTTCTCTCTGCTATTTCTATTTTTGCTATTTGATTTTTGATTTTGATTTTTTTCCTAATCTCCTAATTTCCTAACCCCCTAATCCCCTAATTTCCTATCCTTATAAATGAAGGGAGAGACGATTGGCCTCTCCCTCCTTATTATTTTATTCAATCGTTCTTTAATTCATTGCTGTTGGATTGTATCGATAACCGTCGCCATGATTTTTAAGTTTTCCGACAATTTCTAATCCGCGTTTTGAAAGAAAACGATTTGAGGATCGCTCCCTAACCGCTAATTCTTCAAGCGCGCTGATTTCAGTCGCCGCATAATGATGCGGCACGAAATCGTCAATTGCGTAGAGATAATCTTCTTCTTTTACTTTCCGATGTCCGAGTTTGGCTGATATGCTAAATGCCGTAAGCGATATTTCTTCTATGTCCGCTCCGGAAATATAATTGCCGTGCGTTTTAATAAGCGTGTTTGTAAGTCGATTAAAATCTTTCACGTCAGTCTCAAACTGATAACGTGGCGGCATCACTTGGAAAATTTTGACTTGTTCTTGAAGGTCCGGAAGAAGCATCGGAATACGCGCTGACGCGCGCCCAGAACGTTTATCCGCCGGATCAACAAGGTCGGGCCTGTTTGTTGAATAGATAATCAAAAATTTTCCTCTGTTTTTCGGATCTGAAGTCATCTGGAATCGTATCTTTCTTAATCGTGAAGAAATTCCGCTGTCGCCTTGATACGAACCGCGCGGCGATTCTTCCTGATCAAACTCATCCCAGAAAACAACACAGGGATAGAGCGCTTGCAAAGCAAACATCACGCGCAAAGTTATACTCTCGGATACGCCATGCCACATACTGCGTGTATTCAAAATTTCGACAAACGGAACTCCCCATTCATACGCCATCGCTTCCGCGAGAGCGGTTTTACAGGTTCCCGGCGGACCCATTAAAAGCACCGCCGGAGGAACTAAACGAGCGTCGCCTTTGTGAAGCGCATCGCGCAATTCTAAAAAATATTGTTTAATATGTTCCAAACCGCCTATACCATTAAGCCCAAAACGCGGTTTCATAATTTTCAAAATATCGCCGAATTCTTCTTCAAGATAAATTGACTTTTGGTTACTGATAGTCTCGTGCGTAACCGTCTTGGATTGTATACAAACATCTTCTATTTCTCTTAAGGTTAGCCCGCCGGTATTATGCCCAAAATCATCCGAACTCATTTTTATCTTTCCTTTTACAACAGAATGGATTGACGACACAAAATGGGAACGCGCTTCCTTTTGCGGAAGAGGAATTTCTATCGCTTTTAATCGCGATCCTCTGCCGCGGATGCTCGAATGTATGTCGGTTAAATTTTTAACTAACAGAATAACGATTGACTCTTTGGAAATATTTTCATCCATTGCCAACCGTCTCAGCATAACCGTATTGACTCGATCATCCGGCGCTAACGCTCCACTTGCTTCAGCTGGAGCGATCACTTCCGCGTATTCAACAATAAGCGCGACGCGATGTTGTTCCGGCGATTTTTCATCTCGAGTTTTTTTAGGCAACGCATTCTGCATCAACTCTTCAATCATTTTCAAAACAATCTGCGGTTTTGAAGGAAGCTCCGGCTCCGGCATATTTTCAAGTTGTTCCATGCCGGCCTTTATTTCTCTCTGTTTTTCAGGCGAATATTTTTTTAACTGTTCAGGGTCGATAGTGGGCTCCGGTTTTTTGAATTCTGGAAAGCGTTCCCTGAAAAGTGCTTCTTGCTCTTCGGACGCGAAACTTATTCCTCCGCCGATATCGTAAAAAATAATAATATCCATTTTATCCGAAAGCCATTCGCGTAAATATTTTTTTAATGAAATGTACGAGCCGTTCTCTTGCGGAAGATAATCGGTGATGTTGCCCCAAATTAAAAATTGGTTGCTGATTTCGAGCTTAAATTTTTCTTCCATATCTCTTAATTTTTCATTCGCTATTGGACTCATAGATCTTTCCTTTCTTTGTTCCTCTTTTATTCATACCTATTAAATTGTAAAGAAGTATTTCAAGGATACATAATCTCTAAAATTTGTCAAATATATGCAAATAGGAGATTAGCTTTTTCCGCCAGAGGCGGATCCGCCTCTGGCGGAAGGGGGTTAGTGGATTAGAGATGAAAATTTATGAGGTTGAACCTCATAAATTACTTTGTGGGTATTAAAATAACCTGCGGAGATCCGATCTCTGCAGGTTGAAATTAATTATATATTCGCCCCACATATGCGAGGGTTATACTTCCTTAAGTCTATACATATAATCGCCGATCATTTCCGTAGTGGAATTATATCCTCTTGATCTCTGCCTTCTGCTCGTTATGATTCCTTCATCTTTCAAAATATTTCTAAGTGTATTTTCTTTGATCCATGGAATATCAAGAATAAATAACGGATTTTTTTGAGTCGCGCGCTCCCATACTTCAGGCGATTCGATTCGTTTATCTATTTCCCTAGAATAATAAAAATCGCTATCAGGTATTCCGCTATTAAATTCGCGATCCCATAATGAACGTATCATCCTGTCTACGGACTTAAAAGATGCGACTTCTTCTCCCAAACATATAATGCCATTACTAGGAGAAACATTTTCAAGATTAGTACGACATACCATATCATCAAGCGACTTCAACGGTTCATTTCGATAAAAACATTGTGAATACTCATGGATATTTTTATAAAAATACACACACAAGAGTATGTACGGAAATGCGAGCGTAAATTTTTTTTGACGTGTATGTCTATTAAGAAATGTCTTCCAGCGCACCGTGCGCACTTGAGGGGGAAATTCAATTACGATTACTCGTTTATCTCCATTTCTACAATGATATCTAGTCCCCGACGGCAGTATTGGTATTTCATCTATATATTGTTTTTCGTTTATTACTTTAATCAAGTCGGTAAGCCGCACGCGCCGTTTTCTGCGTTTTTCTATAATCTTTCGTCCACCTTCTTCATACGCTACTTCAAAAAGCGTTGCCCGTTCAGTATCTAACTCAATAATTTCTTTATTTCCTTTTTTTGTCATTTCATTCGCTCTCTTTCAATTAAATTGATGGAAGTCCGACTCCCATCAATTTTCATATTCTTCATTTGTAAAGAAGTATTTATAGGATAGACAATTCTAAAAATGCGTCAATATATGTTCAATTTTATCGCGTTCTTTCCATATTGAGAAGCTAATAAACCAAAAAATGAAAAATGTAAATCTCAAAATGTAAAATGACAGTTAAAAAATATAAAATTATTTTTTGTCTTTTGAATTTAAAATGCCTGAAACAAAGATAATAATGGATATCCTCTATAAAGATGTTTTTGAATTTATTTTTAAATTTTGCATTGTCATATCCGAAGTGAGAGAGGAAAGATAAAAAATGTTTTATCTTTCTGAACGAACGAGGATATATCGGAGATATTTTGATTTTTGATTTTTGCATTTTGAATTTATGTAATTCATAATTCAATTTTCTATTTCCCCAATTTTTACGTTTCCGATCGCTGCTATCACGCGCGGTTTGCGAAGCACGCGCGCGATAACTGAATTAAGATATGAAGTGGTTGTTGCGAGCATCTGTTTTATGGTCGTTTTTGGATCAACGATTTTTTTCTTTAAAAGTAAACGTCGTCCGTAAAAATTAGTCCAGAAATCATTTTCTTCAAAACTCATCACTATCTGGCTTTCAAGATATGATTTCGCTTGCGAGAGTTCATTATCGGTAATCCCCTCTCTCGCCACTTTTTTTATTTCATCGTCAATCGCGCGCAAGGCTTCTGAAATCTTTTCTCGATTAACGCCGGCGATAATTGAAAATATGCCAACATCATAATATGCCTGACATCCGCTGTGAATCGAATAGCACAGTCCGCGCTTTTCGCGAATTTCATTAAAAAGACGGGAGCTCATTGTTCCTCCAAAAATAATTGAAAAAAGCTTCATTGCGTATTGCTCTCGCTCTTGATGGATATCTGGCGCGCGAAATCCGATTCCCAATTCAATCTCCTTCATCGTTTCTTTCTTTATAATCATATGCGCGCGTTGATTACTTATCGCGCTTACTTTCTTGAATGTTGGATAAACGCCGTTGCCCTTCGACTTCTTTCCAAAATGTCGTTCTACTGAAACAGACGTGGAACGCGGAAGAGCGCCGGCAACGCACAAAACCATATTGCGCGGCTGATACCGCGCGCGCCAAAAATCAACCAAAAAAGACCGTTGCATGTTTTGCACTGTTTTTAATGTGCCGGCAATATCCCATCCTAACGGATGGCGCGCGCCAAAAAGACTTTCTTCAATCAGCTGTCCGATGTGCATCGACGGATTATCTTCATAAACTTTTATTTCTTCCTGTACTACCATTTTCTCCCTCGTCAATTCTTGCTCATCAAAGAGAGAATTAAAAATCATATCGGACAATATCTCAAGGCACTGTTCAAGGCTATGCGGAAGCGATTTAACCCAGAATCCCGTTTTTTCTTTGGTCGTAAAGGCATTGTATGACGCGCCAATTGAATCGAGCTCGCGCGAAATGATCAAATTTGACGGCCGTTTTTGAGTTCCCTTGAAAAGCATATGTTCGATTAAATGCGCGGCGCCACTGTGCGCGATCGCTTCATAACGCGATCCCACGCGCACGAATAATTCTGCGACCACCGAATACGTATGCAGCCGCGGAACCAGAATAACTTTCAAACCATTTTTGAGAGTAAAAAGATGCATAATACTAAAATTAAAAATGCAAAAATCAAAATGAAAAAT
Source organism: uncultured Gammaproteobacteria bacterium (assembly GCA_964626355.1). GTDB lineage: Bacteria > Patescibacteriota > Patescibacteriia > UBA2591 > CAZVCF01 > CAZVCF01. The sequence continues at coordinate 2,588 of CAZVCF010000005.1, read as the reverse complement.
TACAATTTAAAATGCAAAATTTTTACCCTTTCTAAATTTATTTTTAAATTTTGCACTGTCATTTTACATTTTGATTTTTTAATTTTGCATTTATTCATTCCACAGTCTATTGAACAACTCTTTGACTGCGTCGCTATAATTTTTACAATACTACAATGCTGAAAAAAATAATTATTCTATCCTCTATTATTTCGTTGCTCATTCCATCTTCGTCGCTTTTTGCCGTTGCGCAAAAAGTTTCTTTGTCGGACGAGCCGATTTTTGATCAGGAATTCATCATTTCCGATCACGAGCTGACGAATTATCAAAGTATGAGCGTGGACGATATTCTTAAATTTCTTAAAAAAAATAATGGAGTATTGGACGAGATAATTATAAAGGATACTGACGGAAAAGAAAAAACAGCTGCCGAGATAATTTTCAACGCGAGCCAAGAACATAAAATTAATCCAAAAATCGTTCTCGCGATTCTCCAAAAAGAGCAATCTCTCATCACGCAAAAACCTTCCAAAAAAGGCGCGCTTGATTGGGCGATGGGATTCGGCGCCACGGACCACGCGCGTCCGTTTCAACGTTTCAAAGGATTCGCCAAACAAATTCAATTTGCCGCGTGGCGTTTGCGCTATTTCATTGAACATCCATGGGAATTTAAAATCAAACCAAATCAGACGACGCGCATCGATCGCAAACGAATTACGCCAAAAAATCTCGCGACTGCCGCGTTGTATAATTATACGCCTCATATTCGCGGCAATAAAAGTTTCTGGAAAATATGGAACGGGTGGTTTCGGGATACATCTCTTACAATGCCTGAAGGATCGGTTATCCGCGCTGAAGGAGAAAAAGGGATATGGCTCATTCAAAATGGCGCGCGCAGACCGTATCGTTCAAAAAATGTATTTACAGCAAGTTATTCGTTTGACGAAGTCCGCGTTGTATCGCCCGCTATTCTCTATAAATATCCAGAAGGATTGCCAATGGGATTTCCTAATTATTCGCTCCTCCAAAGTCCGGACAATAAAATATATCTTCTCGTTGACGGGAAAAAACGCCACATTGTTTCTATGAATATATTTAAAGAAATTGGGTTCAAACAAGATGAGATTCTGCAAGCCGATACTGTCGATCTCGCAATGTACGACGAAGGAGAGTCGATCACCACTCCGTATCCAACCGGCAATCTTGTGCAAGATCAAGATACCAAAGCCGTTTATTTTGCGAAAGACGATTTCAAATATCCGCTTATTGACAAAAGCGTCCTTGAAATTAATTTTCCGTACAGAAAAATTATCAAAGTTAAATCTGAAAAATTAGCGCTTCTTAAAACAACGGAACCGATGAAATTAAAAGATGGGCTGCTTATCAAAGATCTCGAACATTCCGACGTGTATCTTACATCGCTCGGACAACGAAGACCGATTATTTCCGAAGAGATATTTGAAGCGCTCGGTTTTTCATCTGAAGATATTATCACTGTGCCAGCGAGCGTTGTAGCGCTTCATCCACTCGGAGAACCGTTGATTCCGGATGGATACGAGATGGCGACGGAACAATAAAAATGAAAAATGCAAAAATCAAAATGTAAAATGACAATTTAAAATGTTAAAATTATTTCTTGCCTTTAAGCGTAAAGATATTTAAGGTTTTTGCCTTTAACATCTTAGTAGACGTCATTAATCACGCAACCGCATTATATCGGAGATATTTTGATTTTTGATTTTTAAATTTTGATTTATTTATTCTATATTCCAAAAAGTTTTTTTGCGTTTTCTGTTGTCGCCTTTTCAATCTCCTCAAATGAGATTTTTTTTATTTCGGCGATTTTTTCCGCGACGAAGCGAACATACGCTGGTTCGTTTCGTTGCCCGCGAAACGGTTCAGGCGTTAGAAAAGGGCAGTCTGTTTCTATAAGCAATCGATCATTCGGCGCGTAGCGTACGGAATCAACAATAAAATCTTTCGCGTTTTTAAAAGTGATGATGCCGGTAAACCCGAGATAAAAACCAAGACTCAAAAATTTTTTCGCGCGCGCGCTATCTGCGGACCAGCAATGTATTACGCCTCCTTTTGAAGGCATTTTCTTTTTTAAAAAATCATAGAGATCGTCGTACGCGTTGAAATTATCTATCGCGCTGCCGCGGCAATGAAAAATAATCGGCAGAGAATACTGCTCGGCAATTTCTAACATTATATGCAAAAATTCCATCTGCTGTTCGCGCTTCTCCGATAGCTCCTCTTTCGTTTTGAAATATGAATAATCAAGTCCGATCTCACCTATCGCGATAATCTTTTTGCCTTGACTGCATAATTTTTCTATAAGATCAAATTGCGGCTCTTCTTTATAGAGAAAAATATCTGTTGGATGAATACCGACTGCCGCATAACAATTTTCGTGAGTTTCCGCGAACGCGACAACTTCTTCGGATGTTTTTGGCGTGACACCAACATTAATTATCTTTTCTACGCCTGCCTGCGCGGCGTTTTCCAATACTTTTTCAATATCCTTCTGTAAATCAGGAAAATTAAGATGAGCGTGGGTGTCGATCAACATAATGTAAAATGTAAAAATCAAAAATCAAAATGACAAT
>CAZVCF010000004.1:32849-37090 GCA_964626355.1 uncultured Gammaproteobacteria bacterium | reverse complement strand
CCTTATTTGAGACGTTATCATTTTAAAAAATGGTAATTCGTCTAAAAGTGTTTTGAGCGGAACTGGAGCTGGGGAGTTTTTACCTTTTCGTTAAAAAAAGGTGCAGTGCGAGCGCATTATATTGATGAAGCGAGTGAAGAATAAAGAAAGAATGTATTTTATTCTTTCTTTATTCTGAGCGAACGAGACAATATATCGGTAGATATTTCGAATTTTCCGCAACTGAGTGAAGAGGAATTCCACAGGGTGTGTTTATTTTTTCTCTTCTTCTTTAATGCCCTCTATCATATCATCTGCCTGTATATCTTCATCGATAGAAATACTCAGTCCGCATTCTTGACCTATATGCGCGACCTGCGCGGACTGTTTGCCGACTTGTAGTTCGGTGATTTTTCCTTCCGCGAGCGGCGAATCGTTGCGCCATAAACGTATTTTTATTTTTGGTTCAATCGTGCCGTCAATCACCGCCCCACCGACAATTTTTTGCGTTCCGTTTTTCTTAAACACTTTGAGTATTTTTAATTTTCCAATTGCTTTTTCGATAAATATCGGCTTTTTTAATTTTTCAACTTCTAAGCGCACCGCGTCAATAATTTCATAAATAATTTTTGAAACAATTACCGTAATTTTACAGTCACCAGCGAGTTTTGCCGCATTACTATTCATCGTTACATTAAAACCAACAATCAACGCATTCGCATTTTTTGCAAGATCGACATCGGCCTCATTAATCATTCCTAACTTATTCGAAATCACGAGCAACTGAAACGGTTCATTGAGCATAATTATTGCTTCGCGTTCAATATCCTTAAATGACGAGGCGAGCGCTTCTTGAGATCCGACAACATCGGCGCGCACAATAAGAGAGAGCGTCGCTATCTTCTTTTTTCCTTCCTGCGATTGCGCGGCGCGGAACGCAGTTTTCACGCGCACCGCGTCAATTTCTTTCATTTTTTTCCTCAATGCTTTTTGATCGCTCATGGTTTCAAAAATTTCTCCCACGCGAGGCGCTTCTTTCCATCCGACAATTTGGACACAGTCGGACGGTAACGCGCGCGCGATTGTTTCTCCTTTAAAATTTTTCATCACCCGTATTTTTCCATAGGTTGAATTGGTGACAAATGACCCCGATGGCATCAATGTTCCGCTAAAAAAAATAACTGTTGCGACCGCGCCTTCTCCTTTACTGATATGGCTCTCAATAATCGTTCCAATCGCGTCGCCTTCGGTTGTCGTTAAAAACTTTTCTTTTTCAAGATCAGCCATCAGTAAAATCATTTCCAATAATTCGCGCACCCCTTGCCCTGTTTTCGCCGAAATCGGATGGCACACTACGGTTCCGCTCCATTCTTCCGGAACAAGATTCATATCAGACAATTCTTTTTTAATCCGTTCCTGATCCGCTGTTGGTTTGTCAATTTTATTCAGCGCGACGATAAACGGAATATTTTCCTGGTGGATAATTTTAATAGCTTCAAGCGTTGCCGGCTGAATTTTGTCATCGCACGCGATAACCAAAATGGCGATGTCCGCGACTGATCCGCCGCGCGATCGCATTTCAGAAAACGCTTCGTGCCCCGGTGTATCAATGAAAGTAATTTTTCGTTTGAGTAAAGATAGATCCCCGATATCTTTTATGTCATTCGCGTCGATAGGGTCAAATTCAACTTGATAGGCGCCGATGTGCTGGGTAATCGCTCCTGCTTCCCCTGCCGCGACCTCTGTTTTACGAATAGTATCGAGTAATGTCGTTTTGCCGTGATCCACATGACCCATAACAACCACAATCGGAGGACGGACAAATTTCTTCTCTTTATCTTTAGTAATAAGTCCCATTTTTTCTTTAAGCGACTGTTTTACGTCTATCTCGCCTTTCGCAACCGTATAATTAAATTTTTGGGCAATGCGTTGAGCGACATCGAAATCAACCGTCTCATTAAGCGACACGAAAATATTCATATGCATCAGCTCTGCCATTATTTTGGGAAGTGACATATTCAATTTTTCCGCGAGTTCAAAAACACGAATAGTGTCCGGAATGTTGATGATTGTTTGCTCTTGTGGCGCAGTTTCGGAAACAACAGACTGACTCTCTATGGCTGCCTTCGCCACTTTCTCGCGCAACTCTTTCAATTTTTTGAATTGCTGCCACTTTTTGGCGATACGATCCGCTAAATGATCCGGTACTTGAATCGCGCGCGCGCCAAAATCAAAACCAAGCGAAGAGAGATTCGCTTTCAATTCTTCAGGCGTCGCATTCAATTTTCGCGCCAATTCTGAAATGTTCATGTTACAAAATTTAGTGTAGTATTAAGAATAGATGATTTTGCCCACTCTGTCAATTTTAACAGAATTGCCTCGTTTAGCGTATTATAGACCTCCTACGAAAATGTAAAATGTAAAAAGGATAAATCCAAAATACAAAATCAAAAGTTTGAATTTCTTAAATTCATTTTTTAAATTTTAAATTGTCATTTTGATTTTTAAATTTTAAATTTCCATGGTGTCAATTTATTTTTTGAAAAACGTAATCAAAAAAATAACGCCTCGTTGCACGTTGCGCTGGTATCACTTTACGCTGGCTGTTATAGCGAGCGCGACGTATCGTTTTCCGAGTAAAAAACTTATCGTTATCGGCGTAACCGGCACTGAAGGAAAAACAACGACCGTTGTTCTGATCGGAAGATTACTGCAACAATTCGGGAAAACTGGATGGATTTCAACCGCAACGTTATGCGACGGAAATGCCGAAACGCTCAATGATCTTAAAATGACGATGCCGGGCAGATTTTATATCCAGCGTTTTTTGCGCGGATTAGTTAATCGCGGCGCGAAGTATGTAGTCATTGAAACATCTTCGGAGGGAATCGCGCAATTTCGCCATATTGGCATTGCGTATGATATTTTAGTGTTTACCAATTTACGCCCGGAACATATTGAGTCGCACGGCAGTTTTGAAAATTACAAAAAAGCGAAGGGAAAAGTGTTCGCCTATTTACAAAAAACCGCGCGCAAACAAGGAGTCAAAAAAACAATTATCGTAAATGGCGACGATGCGCACGCGCCTTATTTCGCGCATTTTTGGGCGGAACAGAAGATTGAATATCAAATGCAAAAATCAAAAATCAAAAATCAAAATGACAATGTAAAATTTGAAAATGAAAAAAATATAAAATGTGATTATATAGTACAAGCAGAAGATATAATAACGAAAAAAGATGGCGTTGATTTTTCAATAAAAAATACTATGTTTCATCTCCCGTTATTAGGAACATTTAATGTCTATAACGCATTAGCGGCGTTAAGTGTTTTACGCGCGCTTGGTTTTGATCTCGCGGCTGCGCGTGAAACATTGAAAAATTTTAAGACAATGCCAGGGCGAATGGAATATTTTGAAAAAAACGGGATAACGGTGGTTGTCGATTACGCGCACACGCCAACTGCGTTTGAAGAAGTATATAAAACGGTGCGCTCAATAAAAAATTCTAATGGACGCGTCATCGGCGTGTTTGGGTCGTGCGGTGGCGGACGCGACAAATGGAAACGAAAAGAATTAGGAAAATTGGCTTCGCAGTATTGCGATTATTTTATCCTGACCAACGAAGATCCGTACGATGAAGATGAAAAAACGATTATTGAAAATATCAAAGAAGGAATTTCAAACGGAAAACAATATGACGTTATTATGGACAGAAAAAAAGCGATTGAAACCGCGATCAATTTCGCTCAACCAAATGACTTTGTTGTTATCACCGGCAAAGGTTCCGAACAATGGATGATGATGGCTAACAACAAAAAAATCGCGTGGGATGATAGAGAGGTGGTAAAAGGGATAATGAAAAATGTAAATATCAAAAATCAAAATGATTCATCCTTCGTAGTAGCTCATTCCAGAGAACTGTAGTGTATCGAATGATAGTCTCGATAGAGAGGAAAAACAAATTACTACTACTACGGAGAATGGACAATTAAAAATCTAAAAATTATTTTATTAACGGATTAAATACAATTTCTATTTTCTACTTTCTATTTTCTAGATTCTATTTCTCCCCCTGTGTATAACTTATTGTAAAATTACCGCGAGACACTATCATTATACTTTAATGAGTAATTGTGGAAATTTAATAGATAAATGGTATAAAAAGTCTCGGCATACGCTGGATGCGAATGCCTTTTTTCTTTTTCAAATTCAACTTTCAGATTTTCCAAAAGCGGGCTCCAAAAGCCCGTTTTTTTTATTT
>CAZVCF010000004.1:0-32749 GCA_964626355.1 uncultured Gammaproteobacteria bacterium | reverse complement strand
AATTAACTCTCATTATGAAACATAACGTCTGTGTCCCCTCGTTGAAACGCGGAGCAACGAGCGTCAAACGCAGTAAGCAGTCAAATGAAAAAATTCCTCATTTAAAAAATCTCATTGACCTCGCGACTTCGTTCCACAATGCCGCGCACGAGTATTATCCGCAACAAGGACTTCAATATGTTGACGTTCCGGCGATCGTCGGCATCACCGGCGCGTGCGAGAACATTGATACGCTTTTTCGCGTTGGCAATAGGCGCAATATACCGCTCTTTTTTACGCAAACCGGACAACTCTCACTTGAACACGCGCTTCAATTTTTCCCCGGAGCATACACCGTAATCCATAGCGGACGCGATGAAGAATACGAAGACGAACGACACCTTCGCCAATTTCGCCTTACCGAAGAAGAATTTGATTGGAGTATGACTGATGACGCCGCGCAACCATACGATGAAGAAAAAATGTATGAAGCGCTTCTCACGCATATCGAGGACGCAGTTACCTCTATTGCGCAACGAATTATCGAAAAAAATAAAAAAATACTGAAAAACGAATATAAGAGGGACAGCGAAGCGCTTATCGAAAATCTTAAAAAACCATTTTTTCGAATCACCTACAAAGATGCTCTGTATGCGCTGAAACAAAATGGTTTTCCAAGATTGGCATGGGGCGATGATTTGAAAGCGCACCATGAAGCAATGATTGTCAAACTGCTCGCAAAAAAATCAAAAAACGAGGAACGGCCAGTTTTTATTATGCGCTATCCAAAAGAAATAAAATTTTTCAATATGAAAGTTTCTGAAAAAGATGATCGCGTCGTTCTCTCGGCGGATTTGATTTTCCCGTATGCCGGCGAAGGGGTTGGTTCCGCGGTGCGCGAACACAACGGCGAAAAATTAAAACAACGATTGCTCGGATCAACGATGTTTAGACTGCATCAAGCCCGCGGCGGGACCTATGATGATTTTAAATGGTATACTGAAGAATTGGTTGCCGCAAAAAAAACAAAACCGCACGCAGGGTACGGCTTGGGCAACGAACGACTCTTACAATATATTCTCGGGAGTAATGATATTCGCGCGTGTTCAGTATTCAGCGCGATGGCGCACTCAACGCAAAATCGATAACGTACAATATATCAAATGGTTAACGCGCTTCGATATAAATCGAAGCGCGTTTAATATCTCCTGTTATTTTATCATGCGCTCTAATAGACGGTCAGTTTTGAATCTCGAGCTTAATTCATCAAGTTTCTTTTTTTCGCTGAACATGACTTTCATTTGTATCACAAAACCGATAGTCGCGATACATACCAAAATACCCGTAGCAACAAGTTTTTCTACTCCGAGAATAATGAGTATCGGCGTTATAACCGCCACCGAACACACTATTATCGTTCCAATAATATATTGTTTCATTTTTAATTCTCCTTTTTATCTTTTCGAATACCGAATAAAAAACTTTTCCCTGAATCAGTCCAACCATTATCAGTGTGGTTTCCGGGCATAAGCGTAAAATCTTCCTGAACAAGTATAGGATAACAACTTAATAGATTATTAATATAACTATAAAGATCGTCCGATCTTGATGGTATATAGGGAACGAACGCTCGCGCTTCAGATGAATTTGCCCTTTGCAATATGACTACGGCGAATATTTTTGCAACTTCATCAATAGCTGGATGATAGGCGGGCACATTAACATATTGCGAAGGAAATTCGTTTGGTGTGACTACGAATTTATCATTTCGCCTATCACAGCCAATCAGCCATGACACCCATACGCTATCTTTATCTTTTTTATCAACGCCGTTAAACGACATTGATATCACTCCATGACCACTATCCTGCCACTGGATCCAGAACCCTTCCCCTGTTTCAATAGACGGTATCAATTTTTCAACCAATTGCAATGCCGCATATTGATTGACTGTTAGATTATTTTGCGTCTGAGATTCTTTACAACCAATAGAGACGAATAATACTATTGTTATCAAAAAAAGCGATACGTTATTTTTACGCATTGATTTTTCCTTTCTATTGTATACTTATATTAAGCAGATAAAATCTGATCAATATAACACTGCATATAATATACCATATTTTGCCAATTTTGTCAATAGTCTGTATAGCCTTTCCTATAAATAACAAAATGCCCCGCATTAAGGGGCATTATCATTTTTAATATTTCTTCCTACAACATTCTCACATTCTTGAGAATGTGAGAATGTTATTTTGCTGCTTATGGCATTTTTTAATATTTTTTGGGCGAAGCGTCGCGGAACCATTTTCCGTGTTTCATTTTTTTAACTTCAATATAAACGGTTACGTACATCGCGCAGGTATATGGTTTCTCTAATGGAATAGAATAGGTTTCAGTTGTATAAGATGCTAGTTTCTGCCAATAGTGTTTCATGAATGTCTTGTAATCTTCTTGAGAGCAATGAAGTGTATAGCCGTCCGATTTTCCATCCTCGTCTCCTCCGCATTTCTCCCACGGTTGGCAAATCAAAAAACGCATACTTTTTCGTAATAGCTTACTCACGAGCAATTCCTTTCCCAAACATACCGAACAAAGACAATGCTCGTGTGATATAGTTCACCGCATCCGCGAGACATAAATTATCATTTTCGTCGCGAAGTTTTCCTTGCGCGTCGATATTCAAATAAGGGAATCGTTCTATCAATGGTTCAATACGGTCAACCGTTTCCGCGCATAGACCGCCAGCGATGCCAATGCCAAGCGACGGATAGAGCGTGGCAACCGTATCAATGTAATGATAAGCGTTATGCAAGTCGAATGACTTGCCTTTTCCACCGCTCGGATCGATAAGAACGGCATCGATGAGCGTTCTATAATCATTCAATTTTTTTCCAAATTTTTTTATATCATATTCTATCATCTCAAACGCTTTCGATCCGACTTGAAGCACTAAACGCAAATCAGGAAAAAACTTTTTAATTAAATCAAGCGCGCGCAGTTCCGGCCATGTGATATTGAGTTGGAAACCGTGTAAATTTTTTCCGCCGAATCCTCTTAAAAGAATTAATTGGCTTTCTAAATTCTTGTCATCGTCTGTGCTGTAATGAATCAAATTAAGCGCATTCGGGTGATCAATAAAAATGTCTTCTATAGTTTCGATTTTTGGAAACGAACGAGGATGTTTATTCTGCTTTCGGTTCACTGTTTTCGAACTCGCGAGCACGCCGATCATCAGCTTCCGCGAAGACTGTTTTGGTAACGCGCTCAACGCAGAAACGACCTCGCTTTGATACATAAAACCGGTAACACCGATATATGGTTTCATTTTTTGTTTGTTCTCCTATGGTTTTGTTTAATTGCAATATATGGATCCTGAGACGTTAATTTTTTATTGGCAGAAAGTTTTAACCGCTGTTTCATAAGTTTTACGGGGAATTTTTTATTATTGTAAACCAATTTTTTATGCATAATGGCGAGCAGATCAATATCAAGCACGCGCGCCATATCAAATGAATAAATCAATACATCGGCAAGCTCTTCTTTTATTTTTTTTAGGAGCTCTTTATTTTGTTTTGTTTCTTCAATAGTAAGATGACTCCATTGAAATAATTCCAAAAGTTCTGCCGCTTCGATGATAATCGATTTCGCGATATTGGACGGTTTCGCCTTATCCCATTCGCGTTTCTTAAGAAAATCCTTAATCTCTCCTGTTATTTTTTTTAATGAAAGATTTTTCTTATTCATTCTCATTGAGCGCCTCTACTCTATTACGTATAACCATTGTATAAATTTTGAAAAAACTGACTTTAGTATAGAAGAATTGCAACGACTTGACAAGATGATGCCCTATTGTTTTATTCCACATTCTTACCTATACTAAATATAGTTCAATAAAAACACAAAAGGAGGAATATCGAATGAAAAAAATACTTTTAATCATTGCCATTGTTTGCGCGATAGTATCGACGGCGTCCGCGCGAATACTGCGCGCCCCTACCCAAGTTCAGCCACAAAATACTGTTCCAGATAGCGCACAAGGTAACGCGCAGACAGACAGCTCTATAGACTTTTCGCGCTACGTATTTCCGATGGCGGTTATCGTTCGTCAAGAACAGGAAAATGACGATGGGCTCAAAATGTCAGATGAATTACTAACACAGATAATTTACTACGTCCATCAGATAATTATAAAGCAACAGGAAGAAATAATTTTTATGGGGGTTTCATCACTTAAAGATGCAACGCGCGACAGTTTAATAAATAAAGCGAAAGAAACGTATAGTTTTATCTCTTATTCGAACAGATATTTAATGTACAAACGCCATTTGCTCGATCAACTTTTTATGTTTGAGTATTATATTTTCTCTGCAACGCTTGATTATACAATTACCGCCCAAGAGATGAAAGAAATCCGATCGCAGTTTGAAGCATATAAAAACAAATACGCCTATTCCGTCAAACAATTTGATGGTAAACAAATACCGATTGAATATCCTTTCCTAGAGATAGAAAATATACTTTCCATTTATTTTAACACTGATTTTTTCCTACGTATTTTTGCTAAAGAAAAATATAAAAAGACTCTTCTCGATATTTTTGAACGCCATACCGGCAAAATAATGGTGACGATAGAGCCCGCTCCATTTCCGTGGTTTAATGCAATTAGTATTCTCTCGCTAATCGCGCTTACCAGTTTTATTATTGTCAAAAGAAAAACATTGATTGAAAAAATACGCGCGCGTTTTAATCCAACGCGATGGTCATAAGGATAGCTTCTTAGCTTTTTAGCTTTTTAGCTTATTAGCTTCTTAGAAATTAGGTTTTAGAGATAAAAATTAAAACCCTTGCGATAAGCAAGGGTTTCTTGTTGCCTAAAAGTTAAAAATAGAAACAGAAGTAAAATCCGAAGCACGAAATCCGAAATCCGAAACAAATCCAAATGACCAAAATCCAAAATTCAAAACAAGAGTAAACGCGAACCGTTTTGGTCATTAGAATTTTGGGTTTAGATATTGTTTCGGATTTCGTGTTTCGGATTTCGGATTTATATTTATTCTCTAAATTCTATTTTCTGTTGCCTATGGTCCGTAGCGCCATAAATAGTTTGATCCTATTACTTTAATCGGCTCTCCGAATAGCGCGGTGATTTTTTCAAGGGAATCTTTGCGCATCCAGCGTTTTTCCGTCCAAAAAAAACATATTTGAGCGTTGGTTATCTCGCGCGCAAGTTCACTATCGCGCCGCGAGGGATTCACATTTAGATTATTGAATATCGTCACTCGTTCCGGTTGACGATATTCAAAATGCAAGGGGAATCCTCCTGCTTCAATCTGTTTCGCAGATTCCGCTTCAAGCGCCAAAAGCGGCCATGTGCTCCCGATAACGCACCGCAAGGGCTCTTGATTCGTGTTAACCGTCATCAAATAACGCGCCATTGCCATTTCTTCCGCAGTCACCACATTCATTTTTGGTCCTGACGCATACGCAACCGTTCCGATAAGCGGCGTCAGTATCAAAAACGCGGCAATGCCGCTTTTATAATTTTTGATCAATTCATACGCGCCATACGACACAACAAGCGCGAACAAAAACGAAATTGCCATGACCGCGCGCTTTGTTAATAAATGATTTCCTTCCATAAAATAAGCAGCGATGATCTGACCGATAAGCAACAATAAAAGAATAATCGCGCTCGAGAAAATCAAATTATTTTTATTTTTTCGAGCGCGATACAAACCGTATAACACCGCGAGCAATACCACCACGCCGAGCGCTTTCCAGCCATTGCCGTCAATCCAATCACGCGATATGAATTTCAAAAAATATGGTTCGCCGAATTGTTCGTCAATTTGTCCAAACACATAACCGTCTTGTTCTAAATTCGCGTACCGTTCAAATAACGGATCAAAAAAAATAAGTTTATTGATAATTTCTCGCGCTGTTGGACGGTCAATCTGCTGACGATTTTGTATAAATCGACTGCCGGTCATTGTGTCGAAAAACGGCAAACTTATGCTAATCAAAGTCGCGCACACAACAACTGTCGTTGTATGGACAAAAAATCGCCGCCGAGAAAACAATAATTTTATTCTCTGAAAAAAATTGTCTGATCTAATCGCGCTTTCGTGCCATATAAAGGGTAGTAACCCTGTGTTTGCTTGTTCGCTCGGAAATGAAAGAGTACTTTTATTTCTCTCGCTCACTGCGCAAATAAAAAAGAGAAAAAGTAATATCGGATACAGTATATAATTAAAATATCCAAAAAACGCGATACTTCCTAATAAAAATAATTTCTTTTTTCGGGAAACTCGTTCTTGATAATAATAGACGAGTATTGAAAAGAAAAAAAGGAAAAAAAGAAATCCGAAACTCGTTGGCAGAGAAAGCGCGCCATACAGTTGAAACGGAAAAAATATCAACGGGACAATGCTCATTAGTCGTCCAAAAGAATCATCAACAAAGTGCGCGCCAATTCGCCATAAAAATATCGGCGCAAAAATTGAAAAAAGCAACAAACCAAAAAGTAGATCAAGATAAAAAATATCAATACCAGTGAGCCAGTGCGCGGCAATGTTAATTCCCCAAAATGAAGAATACGATGTTTTATTGCCAGCAATCAAAACCTCCGGAACGCGCGCGAGACCAATAGTTTTATAGATCGCTTTATCTCCGAACAAAGTCGGCTGATATTCGTTCCCTTGTACTAAAAATCGCTCCGCGGCAATATGCCGCCATTTATCGCCGCCAAATCCCGTTTGATACACTAACGGCATATACAGATGAAGCGCGATAGTAGTTAAAACCGCGCACGCAAGGAATATGCGCGTTGATCGAATCATAAAACAAAAAAGAATCGTGAATAAAAAAATAAAAAACACGACAAAAAGACCGATATTTGGAATCTTCTCCCATGGACTTAAAATGAAATCGCCCGTGCGACTTAGAGAGAGAATACCGACAAAAAATATAATCGTAAGCAAGTATAATAAATAGATTGTTTTTCGCAACCATACATTCGCAATAATCTCTCGATTAAAAATATTTTTCCTAGTATCTGACATTCTCACATTCTTGAGAATGTGAGAATGTTTATTCTCTTCGCGCGATTTTCGCGCAAGGAAAAAAAGGATAGATCCGAGAGCTGTCAGATACGCTAAAAAATACAACGGCGTAATTTTGTATGCAACAATCGGTACCGCAAGTCCGACACTCAATAACAAGACAAAAATAAATCCGCCGTAAAAAAGATTGCTAAAATGTCTTTCACGGAATATCCAGCGCGATACGATTTGCTCGCACCATATACTACACGGAATGATATACAGTAGCGCGCCGATACTCTTTAAAAACTGATTCTCAACAACAAAAAATCCGGCCGCCCACAGCGCGATTCCTATAATCGAGCTTTCAAAATTATATTTCCAGAAAATATTCATTAATGATAATAAGTGTAGTATCTGCGCTCCCATCCCTAAAACAATTTTGAGACTTTCTCGGCGATATCATTCCATCGATATTGCTGCGCGATCACGCGTGCGTTTTCTGAAAATTGCTTCCATTGTTCTTCGTCTCTTAAAATTTCTGTCATTTTTTCTGTCAGTTGCGCTTCATTGCTTGGTTCAACGAGAAATCCATTTTCGCCATCGCGGACGAGCGAGCGCACACCGGGCAAACGCGACGCGATGACCGGCGTTCCGCATGCCATTGCTTCTAGAAGAACCAACCCAAACGCTTCCGATCGTCCAATAGACGGCAGAACAAAAACTTTCGCGCGATTATACCAATCAACAAGTTGTTCATTTTTAACCGCGCCGACAAATCGCGTCGCATTATCTATTTTTAATTCTTGCGCGAGCGTTTCATAATATGATCGAAGCGCGCCATCGCCTACTATCACCAACGTCGCATTATATTCTCTCTCGTGTTCTTTCGAAAATACCATTCTCTTATTCGCGCGAATAAGAGAATGGTTCTCGTCTGGCACCGACAATGAAATATTTTCTTTTTCATTTATCCGCGCAAACGCGCGTAATAATACTTCCAATCCCTTAAAATAATGCGCGCGATCAAGTCCACCTACAAATAAAATCATAGTATCGCGCGATATTTTTTTATCGTAAAAATTCTCGGAAACCCCGAACGGAATTTCAACGAATTTCGCGCGAAATGTGTTATAGTATTTTTGAAAATCAGAATGAGCACTATAGTCAACACTCGAAACAATAACCGTATCCGCCAACCGCGCTAAAACAGGAAAAAATAATTTTTGATAGAATCGAAAAAAAATTCCTTTCGCGCCGTCCGCAATCAAGTCCATATGGTATCGCACGATCAATCTTTTTCTGAAAAAAATTTTTGCCAAAAAAATAAATATTTCCGCGCCAATGAATGGCCAGTGGAAATAAATGATATCGTACTGTCGCAGATAAAAAAATAATTGCGGTACAACGCCCGCATTGCCAATTGACACTAAAGGCGTTAAATAGTTGGTAGTTGATAGTTGGTAGTTGATAGAAAAAGAATTGTTACGGAGCGTAAAAACACGCGCATCATAACCGAGTTTTTTGAATTCTTCCGTCTCATAGCACGCCACATTGCCCATTCCGCCTTTATACGGGGGATAAGTTGAAACAATGATTGCAATCCGTTTCATAGTGAGATGGTTACCAAACCACGTTTCGTCGCGAATGTTCGAGAACGCGAGCGAGACGAGGAGCGAAGACGAAGCGGTATCAAGAAAAAAGATACCGTGAGGAGGAGCGACGAAGTCGTAGCCGCGTTATCGAACATGGAGCAGAAATCGGGGTTTGGTAACCATCTCATATTATTCTAATTTAATGGAGAGCAAGCGAGAGACGCGGGTTTCGTCCATTGATACGCCGTAGAGCACGTCGGCCGCTTGCATTACTTCGCGATTGTGCGTAATGAGAATAAACTGCGTGTGCGTGGAAAGATTTTTAAAAATGCGCGCGAAACGGGACGAGTTTGATTCATCAAGACTCGCATCAACCTCGTCCAACACAACGAATGGCGGCGTGCTCACCGCGATAAATGAAAATAAAAGCGCGAGGGTGACCAGTGTTCGTTCTCCTCCAGACAGCATTTCAATATGCTTAATTTTCTTTCCCGGCGGATTCGCGACAATTTCAATTCCGCCGATTTCTTCTTCAACGGTCGCTGTTTCTTCAACACCTTCGGTCGCTGGAATTTCATCGCTTGTCTGTTTTAATTCATTTTTAACAATTTCCAAACGCGCCGAACCGCCGTCAAACATTAATTTAAAATATTCCTTGAATTTTTCATCAATCGAACTGAAATTTTTCTTGAATTTTTCATCTATATCGCTATTAAGCTCTCTAATAATTTTTTCCAATGTTCCTTTTGTTTCACGCAAATCAGTAACTTGCGAACTAACGAAATCATGCCGTGTTTTGCATTCCTCGTATTCTTTTGTCGCGTTCGGATCAATTTCTTCAAGCGCGTAGAGTTCGTGCTTATATTTTTGTATTTCGCCATACAACAATTCTTTATCCACTTTCTCTTGTTTTTGGTCTTCTGGAAAAAAAACACGATCTGTTTTTAATTCTTTTCTGATTTCTTTTTGCAAATCTTCATTTCGCGCATCTAACTTTCCTTTCTCAACCATTAAACGATTATATTCCGCGCTCACGGCGTAGAGCGATTCGCGCGCGCGCGCCATTTGATCGCTTATTGTTTTCGTTTGTTCTTTACTCTTCTTTTCTTGTTCATAGAGCGCGTATAATTCGCGCGATTTCTGTTCGATTGACTCTTCAATCGCCTTTATCTTTATCTTAAGTTCCTTAAGCACGTCCTCCGTATGCGCGCTGTCGTTCGTCATGTTGTCTGTTTTTTGCGCACGAACAGGCCCTCCTTGAAACGTTGAAAAAATTTTATCAAGACGATTGCGTATCTCGCGCACCTTTTCGCGCACTATATCAATATCATCAACCTCGAGAAGTTCTTTAAGAGCGCGATCGCACGCTTCAAGATCATTTTTCAATATTTGTATCGTTCCAGTGAAACGAACCGCGGCGTCAACGCCAGCAGTATCCGAAGACTGTCGAACAGCTTCAAGAGATATTATTTTTTTAAAATAATTTTCTTTTTCTTGGCGCAATTCGTCAATCGCTTTATTAAACCGCTCATATGAAACGCGATCCGTCGCGTTCAAAAGCGATTCAAATTTTTTTTCATATTGCTTGACGGCTGTCTCGCGCGCTGTTTTTTCATTCTGGACTTTGTCTATTTCTTTCTCAAGTCGACGAACACTCTCGTCAAGTTCATGAGCGCATTGCGCGAAGTACCGTTCCTGCGACGCGCGCAATTTCGCCTCAATTTCATCACGCATACTTAATTTTTTCACCACGCGCGTAAGAGAACGAAGACGCGGTTCCAGCTCCTGAAGGAGCATATCGCCTTCTCTTAAATTTTGCAGTGCGCGCGACAGTTTGCGCAAAGCCTCGTCGCGTTTTAATTGGTAGGTCTTGATGCCGCACGCTTCTTCAAAAAACTTTCTCCTCTCGCGCGGCGTTTGCATCACTATCCATTCGACTGTGCCTTGTCCGATTAAATTAAGTCCCTCGAGCCCAACGCCGCATTGCGCGAGCGTCATCGCGATATCTTGCAAACGCACTTTTACGTCATTGATATAATATTCGCCCGTGCCGTCGCGAAATGCTTTGCGCGTAATTTTTAATTCCCTGAAAGGAACTTCTTTTGACGCGTTTTCGATATCTTCAAAGTAAAGAGAAACTTCGCAATAGCCGATTCTTCCCTTTTTCTCGCTTCCCATAAAAATAAGGTCTTCTATTTTTTTTGCGCGCAATTCTTTCATTTTCTGTTCGCCGAGCACAAAACGAATCGCGTCAAACACGTTGCTTTTGCCGCTCCCATTCGGACCAACGACTCCGGTAATCGTTTTTCGATCCTCCCGTTTTAAAAACTGCAAAACCGTTTTTTGCGCAAACGATTTGAACCCGATCATTTCAAGATGATTGATTAACACGTTTCAAATTAAAAATGCAAAAATCAAAATATAAAATGACAATTCAAAATTTAAAAATGAACTAGAATTTTTGCTTTAAATATCATTGCGTTCAATGGCAAAAAATAATTTTATCATTTTACATTGTCATTTTGATTTTTGATATTTACATTTTGCATTTTTTTATTCCACATTCCAAATTCTATATTCCAATTAGTTTTTCATTTTTCACTGTTAACTGCCATCATTTATTGTATCCCACTTTTCTTGATTTTAATAGTGGTCATTGACAAATATATAAAACTGTGCTATATTATTCGTATATTGTTCATTACATAAAAAAACAAGAAAGGAGACTTTATGTCTATATTCTATCGCAGTTTTTTCCTCTCAATTATAGTGATTACCTTGCAGAGCGCGAATGCGCAACCATATTTCCAAAAAGCGATATGGAAAGGTGTATCACTTGAAATCGTAAAGAACGAAGTTTGTATAGACCGAACACTTTTCAAACAGTTGCCTGATTCTCTTATACGGAAATACGGTGTTCGCGTTCGTTATATTGGTAAAAAATGGGCAGTCCTCACTACATCACTCACATCATTATCGTTGATAAAAAAAATTCATCAGTATGGCATTAATCGAGTAGAACCAAATATCGTATGCACTGCTGAAAGAATAAATAAAGTACTACCATCAGATCCATTATTTTCTACGCAATGGAATTTATCCAATCAAACTGATGGAGGTATTGGATGGATTGAAGCGTGGAATGATATAGCGCCCGGAACTCATACGGTAAAAGGAGGAATTATTGATTCAGGAATTCCGCTACAACAAGATAGTATCAACGGCACACTTTTATATCATAGCGATTTTGATTTCAATCATATCATCTACGGAAAAGATTTTTCATACGAAGCACGTGTAGGCGCTACGGCGCTTTATGATGGATATGGGCATGGCACTGCGGTCGCTGGGGTAGTGAATGCCATTACCAATAATGGGATTGGTATAGCTGGTCTATTAAACGAATTTCCGTATCAATTATATATTGATAAGATATGGGACAAAAATGGAAAAGGAACTTCTGCCCAACTCGTCGATGCCCTGTATCATCTCATCAATGAAGGTGTGCGAGTAATAAATTTCAGTGGGACAGTCCCCGTCTATTCAGAGATGCTTGAAGAAGCAATCGCTGATGCGCGCGAGTATGGCGTGATCATCGTAGCGTCTACCGGAAATTATAATGAATCAACGCCGCGATGGCCTGCATATTTTTCGCACTACGGGGAACACGAACATGATGGATATAAAAATGTGATTGGCGTTGGTTCAATATGGAAGGACGGAAAAAGAAGTTATTTTTCTAATTATGGCAACGGAACTACGGTAATGGCTCCCGGAGAATTGATTCCCGTATTATCGCCTTTTTACAAATCTACTCTTGGACAATATTGGCAACAATGGTATGCCACTGCTATAGGAACTTCCTTTTCAGCGCCACATGTATTTGGACTTATTATAATGCTCCTCTCGTATGATCCTTCTATAACCTATTATGAAATCCGTTCATTGCTCATTGAGACTTCTGATCAAGTTGGCAATGTTTTGTATCAACAAAAGGAAAACGGATATTTTCATCCGGAATATGGATTCGGTCGTATCAATATTGTTCGTGCGCTTACAAAAATAAAAAAACTCACGAAGCAGCGAGCACAACCTCAACAAATGGTATTATACCAAAATTATCCTAATCCATTTCAGATTGGAACAGCAATACGTTATGAACTCAATCGTGCCTCACCGGTCGCACTCTACATATATGATAGTATAGGAAGACGAATTGCAACTCTCGTCAACGAAGAACAAAGACGAGGAACCTATACAGTGCGTTTTATTGCTTCACAATATCATCTTGCATCCGGAGTCTATTTTTGCCGCGTACGCGCGGGCGCATATACAACAACCAAAAAAATGGTAATCTTAAAAAAATAAAGGGTATTATAAATAAAATATCCCTGTCACGACGTTACGTTGGGACGGGGATATTCCGTATTTTTATCTAAAATCTAATGAAATAATTACAAAATTCAATAGTTATCCTTCGAGCGAAAAGGTAGTTCTCGACCTTGCTCGAACGGTAATATAGTTATCCTTCGAGCGAGCGGAGCGAGTCGAGAAGTTCGAACGAAGGTAATTCTCAGCTCCGCTCGAAGACTAAATTTTGAGTTCTGTAACCATCTCATCTATAAAATCTAGCTTTTAAAATTGAGATGGTTACAAAATATTCCGTAGCGAAATTTTAGATTTTTGAGCGAAACGAGGAAGGCGAACAAAAAGATTTGAGTCGTAGTAGAACTACGGTGAAAATCTTTTTGCGAAGCCTGACGAAGTTGCAGCCAAAAAGCTAAAATTGTAGTAGGAATAGTTTTGTAACCATCTCATTGAACTACTGAATTTTCCCTTCTTGCCTTGAACGGACGGACGCTGTATGACAAGTATACGTACTTTACAATTTTCCTCTACTGTGTTACTTGTTAGATAATCGCGTTCTTTAAAAATATCAACCATATCAACAAAGCGAGGCATTATGCCAGAGATTGCAAAAACGAGACAAAAAATAATCGTTGTAGACACTTCAGTGCTTATTCATGATCCGACCTGTTTAAATAAATTCGAAAATAATTGTATTGCCGTGCCGTTTATCGCAATTGAAGAAATTGATTATGTAAAAAAACGACATGACGACGATGGATTTAACGCGCGAGAAATATCGCGCGCACTCGACGCCCTTACCCAAAAAAATCAAACACATCACGATATTCCAGTGAATAATCAGGGCGGGACGCTTTCTATCGTCCCTCATAACGATAAATTTTGCAAAAAACATTTCTCTGAAATCAATAACGATAACCGCATTATCAGCGTCGCTTTAAAATGTAAAGAAGAAGAAAATCAAAAACGACCCTCTGAACAAAAAGAGGTTATACTCATCAGTAAAGATACCAATATGCGCATTAAAGCGCGCGCGCTTGGTATTATGACAGAGGATTATGAAAGCGACAAAGTATTTAATTATTCATACACGGGATTTCGTAGTATCGTTGTCGATAAGGACTATCTCGCAAAAATTTATGAATCACCGCGAAAATGTATAGAAGTTGATCAGCTTCTTATGCGCGATCCGATGCCGAATGAATTTTTTGTCCTCACAACCGAACCACAATCGAAACATCCGACGATAACTATTTATAAAAAGAAAGATAATCTGCTTCATTTGGTTGAACTGCGCTACGATGCCTTGAAAGAAGATGGAATTCGCATCAAGCCGCGCAATCTTGGACAACATCTGGCATGGCATCTGCTTACTGACCCAGAAATACCGCTGGTCACCATCAACGGTATCGCGGGTACCGGCAAAACAGTTCTTGCAATTGCCGCGGGCTGGCATCAGTTAAACGGTCAATATCAACAAATACTACTAGGGAAACCAACAATCAGCCCGGAAGATCACGATCTTGGTTATCTGCCCGGAACACTTGAAGAAAAAATGGATCCGTGGATGAAGTCATTTTATCTCGCGATGGATATCATCTTTGATCCGCAAGCCGCGGGTGACGAAGAAAAAAATACTGCGATTCGTTCGCGAAAAGAAAAACCCTATCAGGACTATTTTACGCATGGTCTTATCGATATTGCTCCGATTACATTTCTACGCGGACAAACACTGCCCAACCGTTTCATTATTATTGACGAAGCGCAAAATCTGCGTCCGCACAGCACAAAACTAATTATCACACGCGCGGGATTCGGAACAAAAATCGTCCTGCTCGGAGATATCGAACAAATTGATAATCGATTTCTTGATATCGGTAGTAATGGACTCTCGCATGTAATTGAAAAAATGAAAACGCAAGAAATTTCCGGTCATCTTATGCTTACGCAAGTTGAACGGCCACTGCTCGCGGAAATCGGCGCAAAAATTTTGTAGTCGTAAAAAAATAGATATTTTTGAATACATACGCCAACTCCTTTGCCATAAATATAAATCAAAATCCCGTCCCGCATTGCGCGGAACGGGATTTCCTTTCTTCCTTTTCCTATCTTCATGCGCGTGAAGTGAGATCTCTCTGAACGATCTTGTAAAAACTGTCGCAATACTGTACTCGCACAAACATTTTTAGAAAAGGTAAATTGTTTGAGGACGATTACTGTCGTCCGAGTTTTTACCTTTTCGTTAAAAAAATGTGCAGGGCGAGTACAGTATTGCGAGTTTTTCACAATTTAGTGAAGAGAGATCTCACTTCACGTATTTTTCTACACTTTTTTCTTCAATTTTTTAAGCGCGTTTTTCGCGGCTTGTCGTTCCGCTTCTTGTTTGCTGGGACCATTCCCTTTACCGACTATATTGTCTTTCACGTATGCCGCGGCGATAAAAATTTTTTTATGCGCCGGACCGCTTTCCTTAACTATCTTATAAATCGGCGTTGTTTTTTCCCGCTCTTGAACCAATTCTTGTAATTGCGTTTTAGCATCAATTTGAAGATTATATTTCAAAACACGCGCGATCTTTTTAACAATAAACCTATCAATGAATTCAAGGACGTTTTCATACCCGCCGTCGAGATAAATCGCGCCGATAATTGCTTCAACGACATCGGCTAAAATATTATCTCTTGATTCAACGCCAACCGACTCTCCTTTGCTCAACAATAAAAACTCGTACAGACGGAGTTTCCGCGCGAGTTCGGCAAGCGTATCGGTTTTCACTACGCTTGCGCGCAATGAAGTTAATTCGCCTTCGGCTTTTGTTTGATAAAGCGTATACAACCGTTCGGTAATCGCAAGTTCCAGCGCGGCATCGCCCAAAAACTCAAGCCGTTCGTTATTATATTTTATTTCCGGATGTTCATTGATATAGGATCGGTGCGTAAGCGCTTCCTGAATAACTTGTTTATTCTTAAAAACGTAGTCGATCGCCTTTTCAAGCAACGAAATATCTTTAACTGCCATATAAGAATTTTCAATTATCAATTTTCAATTTACAATGAATTTTCAATGAAATAATTTTCAAACAATGCAACACAACGAAATAAATCCGAAGCACGAAATTCTAAATCCGAAACAAATTGCCTACTCCGCCCCGATGGCCATCGGGGCTACGAAGGCCGGGCAAATAACCAAAATTCAAAACTTAAAATTCAAGAGAATAAAATTTGAAATCAGAAACCGTTTTGGTCATTCGGATTTTGCCCGGCCTTCGTAGCCGCCTTTCTTCGCCTTCTTCTCTGCCCTCTCCGTAGTAGTTCGAATGGCTACGAAGGACTGGAATAGCTACTTCGGCGGAGTAGGCAATTTAGATATTGTTTCGAATTTCGTGTTTCGTATTTCGGATTTATATGATTAAGCTATATCCTTATTGGTTTCTTCTTCATTCGTGCTCTCTTTATTTTCTTCTTCATTTTTATCATCAACTTTCGGCTTATCAATTAAATCTTCTGGCTTCACTTCGCCGCTTTTTTTCATTTCTTCCAGCACCGCGCCAAGAACGCCATTCACGAATTTCGATGAGGTTGATCCGCCGTACGATTTCGCGACTTCGATTGCTTCATTGACCGCGACTTTCGGCGGCGTCAGTTTATAAAATTTTAATTCAAAAACACCCAGTCGCAAAATGTTGCGATCAATGAGCGTCATTTGTTCCAATGGCCACTGCGGACTATATTGCGTGATATATTCGTCGATCGTTTTCGCATTATCAAGAACGCCTCGAATCAACTCTTTTGGAAATTCTTTATCTTTCAAATCGGAACCGTATTCCTCGATGTTATACGCGATTAATTTGTCTATTTTCTCCGCGTCGCTCTGCGGTATAACTATTCCGTTATACTGAAAATCGATTTCGTAGAGCGTCTGCAACGCAATGGTGCGAGAAATATGTCGAGAAGCCATGTGAAAATTTAAATATCAAAATTCAAAAATCAAAAGATTATAAATACGAAATTCGAAGCACGCAATTCGAAATCCGAAACAAATTCAAATGTTCAAAATTCTAAATCATAAATTCTGGATTCCTAATCCCCTAACTCCCTAAAAGCTAATCTCCTATTCCTACTTTCTGCCTTTTTCTTTTATCTTTATAATCTCTTTCCCATTATAATAGCCGCAATGCGCGCATACTTTATGCGACATAATCATTTTTTTACAGTGCGCGCATCGTTGTAACGATTGTTTTGATAAACGAAATTGGTATTTTCGCCTTTTTTGACGGGAAACTGAGCGTTTTTGATTCGGTAAAGCCACGGATTAAATTAAAAATGAAATATAAAAGCTGAAAAATAACAAAAATTCTTGACTAACATATAAAGTTAGTATACGATTAAATCTTTTATGTGTCAATTTTTGTTTTGAGAGATTAAGAAAAGTTATCCACATGTTATGCGCAGATTGATGTTTTATTCTTGAGACCGATTCACTACAATAGTATCATCTCGTCAGTATCATCGTATCATCTCATCACCTTAAAACTTTTTTCTTTTACATTTGGGCATCTCTTATCTTTTTTCTATGTGGGACACGAAAAAAATATGGAAAGGAATACTCGGTGAACTTGAAGTGTCAGTAAGTCGTCCGAATTTTCACGCGTGGCTTGAAAAAACGGACATTGCTTCATTCGATGAAATGAATGGAGAAATGACTATCAGTGTTCCGGATAATTTCACAAAGGAATGGCTTGAAAAAAAATATCACAAGATGATTGTGTCAGCGGCAGAAAACCTTACCGGCTCAAAAATCCAACATGTGGTGTATAGAATTATTTCCGCGGGTAGCGCGCCAGCTCCTGTCGGAGCGCGCACGACCTATGTAATGGCAAAACCTGCCACAACAATTTCTCTGCCCTATAAAGAGAACGGATTGAGTTTGAATGAAAAATATGGATTTGATAATTTTGTAGTAGGCAAAAGCAACGAACTCGCGTATGCGGCCGCGCTCGTTGTCGCGGAAAAGCCGGGAGAAAAATATAATCCGCTCTTCTTATATGGCGGCGTCGGTCTTGGAAAAACGCACCTGCTCCAAGCAATCGGAAACGCGATTCGAAAACGTTCTCCCGAAAAAAAAGTTCTGTATACCACCGGCGAAAAATTCACAAATGAATTCGTCCAATCAGTGCGCAACGGCGAGATGGATAAATTCAAACGAGCGCACCGCTATATTGATCTCTTCATTGTCGATGATGTGCAATTCCTCTCCGGAAAAGACCGGGCGCAAGAGGAATTTTTTCATACCTTTAATGAACTATCACAAAATAATCGCCAAATCGTTGTCACCTGCGATCGCCCGCCGAAAGTTTTGCCAGCGATCGAAGACCGTCTTACTTCTCGATTGGGAAGCGGAATGATCGCTGATATCGCGGCGCCAGATCTTGAAACGCGCATCGCGATTATTCAAAACAAAGCAAAACAATCGCATATTGAATTCCTTCCTGAAATCTATCAATATATTGCCGCGCGTTTCCAAAACAACGTGCGCGAGCTGGAAAGCGCGCTCAATAAAATAATCGCTTACGCGGAATTAACCAAAAAAAATCCAACTCTTGATATGGTCAAAGATCAGCTCTCCGGATTATTTCAATCGCGCCATAAACCAATCGTGAACACGCGTCAACTCATCGAAATTATCAGCGAATTTTATAACATCAAAGGCGATGAACTAATAAGCAAATCGCGCAGAAAAGAATTAGTTGTGCCGCGCCAAATCGCGATGTATCTCCTGCGTGAAGAACTTAACGCGTCATTTCCGCTCATCGGCAAAGAATTAGGGGGACGCGATCACACAACCGCAATGCATGCGTATATGAAAATTAAGCGCGAAATCGCGAACGAAACAAAGATAAAACAAGACATCGACTATATACGTCAGATAATGTACAGCAATCAATGAAGATAGGGGGTTAGCTTTTAGGGGATTAGGTGATTAGGAATAAATAACAAATATCTTATAAAAAGTATAAAAAATTGCTCTACTTTTCTGAAAGACTATACTATAGAGGTATGGTCTTTTTGCATTTGCTAACGTGGGATAAAAAATGCAAAATGTAAATCTCAAAATATAAAATTACAGTGTAAAATGTTAAAATTATTTTTTGCTATTAAGCACAATAATATTTAAAGTAAAAATTTCAATTCATTTTTAAATTTTGCATTGTCATTTTGATTTTTGATTTTTTAATTTTTAATTTGAAACGTGTACGTTATCAATAAACAAGGCGAGCGCGAAGAATTTGATCCGGAAAAAATAAAACGCGCGTGCGAACGCGCGCAATGTCCGCCGGAGACACACGAAGAACTCGTTCGCCAATTTATAAAAAAACCGCGCCGTTCAATCAAAACGCGCGATATTCATTCATTCATCTATAAACACTTATTGCGGACGAACCCTCCGGTTGCCGCGCGGTTTTCACTTAAGCGCGCAATGCTTACGCTCGGACCGTCCGGTTTTATTTTTGAAAAAATCGTGCGGCGTGTTTTTCAGGAACACGGACATCAAGCCGAACTTCCTCCGCCGATCAAAGGGCTGTGCGTTATGCATGAAGTTGATGTGCGTATTAAAGACCCCTCCGGAGATATTATGGCTGAATGTAAATATCATAATCGCGAAGGAATCTATTGCGGTATTAAAACGACTCTCTATGTGTGGGCGCGCTTCCTCGATCTTAAAGACGGCGAACAGCAAAACACGCATCCCTATCATTTCATAAAACCGCTCCTTGTTTCAAACACACGATTTTCCGAAGACTCAATTGCCTTTTCCAGATGCAAAAATATGGATCTCTTGGGATGGAAGTATCCGCACGGCGCATCGCTCGAACAACTACTCGAAAGCAAAAAACTGTATCCGATTACCGTTCTCAATCTTGATAAATTCAGCATGATGCGATTTTTCTATAAAGAACTCCTTTTTACAAGAGACCTCTGTAATACATCAATCGACTCGCTTCAACGCATAACCGGCATTGACGCGCAAAAATTGCAAAAATATCAACAAGTGGCAAGGGAATTGGATAAATAGTGAATAATAAATAACTAACAATAAAAAGTGAAGACTGGAACAAAAGTAAAATTCGAAATCCGAATATCGAAATCCGAAACAAATTCAAATGTCAAAAATTCAAAATTCAAAACAAGAATAAAATTTCAATGACAATAAAATCAGACCGTTTTGGTTATTTGAATTTAGAATTTAGATATTGTCTCGAATTTCGTGCTTCGAATTTCGTATTTATGACTCCTTACCTTGTCGTTTTTCATATCAAAGATATTTTAGTTTTTAATTTTTAACTTGGAATGTGCAAATCTCCGATAGTGATTCTCAAAAAAAATTAGGCGCGAAACTCGGCGAGATTAATCTCGCGCGCGAAGAAGCGCATACTGAAGAACAAGCAAAAACGGCAGGCATACCGTATATCAATCTTTCAAATTTCCCTATCCCTTCTGACGCGCTCAGCGTAATGAGCGAAGACGACGCAAAAAAATATTCTTTAATCTGTTTCTATCGAACCGAGAAAGAAATTAAAGTCGGATCGCCTCAGCCTCTATCCGAAGAACAACAACAATTCATCGAACAACTCAAAGAAAATTTTGACGTCGCCGTCATCGTCTATCTGATCTCTGCGCATTCTTTCAACCGCGCGCTTGCGATGTACGCGAATCTTCCAAAAATCACGCCAACAATTAAAGGCGTGAATATCACTGAAGATGATTTGAAAAAATTTGAAACACAGATACAAACTATCAGTGATCTTCAGGAAAAAATACAAAAAATACCCTTAACCGACTTGTTTGCGTTGGTAATGGCGGCGGCAAATAAATTTCGCGCTTCTGATATTCATATTGAAGCCGAAGAACAAGACGTTAAAATGCGCTTCCGTGTTGACGGTATGCTCGTCGAAGCCGCATCGCTTAAAAAAGAAATATGGCCGCAAATTATCAGCCGCATTAAATTATTTTCAAGCCTTAAAATCAATATCATCGACAAACCGCAAGACGGACGATTCACTATTTTTCTTACCAACGACAAAATCGACGTTCGCGTGTCAACGCTTCCGACCGCGTTCGGCGAAAGCGTGGTGATGCGTCTTTTACGCTCGTCAGCGGCAAGTTTGCAATTTGATCAACTGGGCATCAGCGAACCGGCGAACACAAAACTGCTTCAGCAAATTCAACGCCCAAACGGAATGATTATGACCACCGGTCCGACCGGAAGCGGGAAAACAACCACGCTCTATGCAATTCTCAACAAATTAAATTCGCCTGAAACGAAGATTATCACGCTTGAAGATCCGGTGGAATACAAACTCGCAGGCATCGCGCAAAGCCAAATTGACCAAAGTCATGACTATACGTTCGCAAAAGGATTGCGCGCGATTTTGCGCCAAGACCCTGACGTGATTATGGTTGGCGAAATCCGCGATATTGAAACTGCTGACACCGCAGTGCAATCAGCTCTAACCGGCCATCTGGTTATTTCAACTCTGCACACGAATGATGCAGCTGGCGCGATTCCACGATTTCTTTCGATGGGAGTGAAACCTTATTTGCTCGCGCCTGCGCTGAACGCCGTTATCGGACAACGACTCTGCCGTCGGCTATGCAATGAATGTAAAAAAGAAATTCAACTGAACGTCGAAACACTTGAAAAAGTAAAAAAACTACTTGGTGAAATTCCTCAAAACGCCGGCGTATCATTTGACATAAACAACTTAAAATTTTATGGTGTTCCTGAAGGAGAAAATAAATGCGAAAAATGCCAAGGAATCGGTTATAAAGGCCGCGTGGGAATTTACGAAGTGCTTTTAATGGATGCTGAAATAGAAAAAGCGGTACTTTCTGGCACCGCGCCTGAATATCTCATGCGCGAGCTTGCGACAAAACAAGGAATGGTGACAATGGCGCAAGACGGTCTGCTGAAATGTTTACAGGGAACAACTTCTGTTGATGAAGTGTTCAGGGTGGCGGAATGAGTCGGGAATGTGAGCATTTTTTCAGCGCGCCTTTTCTTTAATTACGTCGCCGCTTTCAGCGGCGACTATTTTATTGATCCCATTGCCAACCCGATGCTGAAAAAAATGCTCACATTCCCTTTCGTAAAAAAATAATAAAGGAAATCCCGCATGCTTTTTATAGCATACGGGATTTTTGTTTTTATTTTCGACTGTTCTCTCTAAAAGATTATTCATCTTGGGCAAGTTGAATCCACTTCTCTTCTTCAGTTAAATCTTTAAATGGAATTTCTGTTTTTTTCCTTTCAGTTTCAAATCCAATCACGCCTTCAGAGGTTTCAATTGGAGGTGTAACCGATTTTTCGACTTCAGGTTTTTGAACATCTTTTTTCTTTTCTTCCGTAGGTTTCGCAACCCAAAGGACCACGGGTTCCTGTCTTCCGTGTTCAAAACGGTTCAGTTTACTTAAGTATGCTTCAAGATGGGTCTTTATTTTTCTCCCGTCTTTTGTCGGGATGAAAAAATAATTTCGTCCCTTTTCAGTGTTAATTTCAATATAGAGAACCTTCTTTTCTGTATTGAAATGTGATTTTAAATATACTTTGCCGAGATCAGCATCTTTCAATTTTCCAATAAGAGCATTTTCAATTTTTTCAAGTACTTCCTCGTCGGAAAATTGTTCAGGTGTAAAATCAAATTTGATTTCAATCCAGCGATGATCGTTGAATATTCTGTTGATATCTCGTAAAATCGAAACGTATTTTCTGATCAGTTGGCTCTCGTATATTTTTTTGGTATATTCGAGCTTCGCTGGAAGATTCACGGTGAAAGAAAAAATTTCGTAGTATTTATCGTCTTCATCTCTTATTTCTTCTTTTTTTCTTTCTCGCGTCTCTACTCCTCCATCGAGTCTTATATCCTTTTCTTTCAGACCGAAATCGTTTTTAACCAGAGATCTCAACTGAGAAAACAATCCAGATAATATCTCGTCGTCAGGAATCCTGTACTGTTCTACATACAAGAGTACTTTTCCGTTCAAATTGAACTTTTCAGAAACGGAATTTTCAATCTGCTTCTTAATTGTTTCTTTTTTATTGATCAATTCACGAAGGTTGTTTTTAACAACAACTGTGATCTTAGAAATATAATCGTACTGCGGCTCCTTTTTTGCCTCGAAAACTTTTATATCAATTCCTGATACGTCTGTCTTGAATCCCAACTTTAAGTTGGCGAGTTGTTTCTCGATAAATGATTCAAGTGGCCTTAGATTAATAAATTTTGATGACATGTAAACCTTCTTTCTTTTTCTGATGATATAACATAGATCGCGTCCATTAGCGTTTTGATCTGCGTATATCAACGTATTTGTTTGTAATGAACTTATGTCTTACGTACTGACTTTTAACTTCTCTGTCGTTTTCCATTTTATATTGATTTTCCTAAAAAGCTAACAACCTATTAATTCACTTTATAAATATACCATATTCTCTAAAAAATGTCAAGGCGATATACACGTTATGCGCATATCGCCTTAAAAACATTGAAAATATTATACTTTTTGCTTATTTATGATTTTGCTAAAATAGCGTGTCTGCCAAAAAGAGTAAATGAAAATCGTACTATAAATTCCGGCTTTTTTCCGTCCGCGAACAAAAAACCCATTCCAAGATGAGCAAAAAGATATTCTGTTCTCTGTAAAGGAACTGCGAACGCAATCATTATTCCCGCATCAACTGTTTTTTGCTGAATATTTATTTCTATACCATCATAATAGGGGAACCATTTATTCTGCGATACGCCAACCCACAAAAGCCTCCCAAGCCGCAGACGCATATATACTATTTTTTCTTCCTGACGATGAAATGGCAAACCGCTTGCGTCAAATGAGACAAATAGTGGAGCGCCGAAGCGATTGATTGTAGTAGCATCGTCTATTGTCTCCATCGTAAAGAACGATAAAACAGGAAATTTTATAATCGGAATAATCCCGTATGATTTTAAATATGCGCCAAGCATTAGTTCGCGGTAATCCCCAACTCCAAAATTGAGCGAACGCGCATAACCATCATATTTATCATTTTTATGCACGGTAAGCAATCCCATTGTGCCTATAATTTCTGTGTGATTTATTTTTTCAAAATGCGGCACAAAAATTTTACTTGCGATGCCGTTAGTCGCAACGCTGTCCGCAATATAATGCTCTTTCGTTTCAAATGAAACAATGCTCGTTTGCGCATAGAGAGTACTGGCAAATAAAAACACGGCGCACATCGCCATGAGAGTATTCTTCTTCATATCTTTTTCCTCTTTGCTGATTTTTTATAAAGAACTATTATAAATAATATAATATTATTATACAGGATATGTCAAGCAAGGCACGAAAACCATTATTGCTTGTTATTCTCGGCGCGACTGCGTCGGGAAAAACCGATCTCGCGATCGCGCTCACGAAAAAATTCAACGGAGAAATCGTGAACGCGGATAGCCGAGCTGTTTACCGATATATGGATATCGGAACGGCGAAACCAATACAATATAAAATAGTAAAAATAAAAAATAAAAAAGTTAAGAGTAAAAAAATCAATGGAACATATATCATCAATGGCGTGGCGCATCATTTATTTGATATTGCCACTCCAGATAAGCCATTGAGTGTGGGCGAATACAAAAAAATCGCGCTTAAAACGATTAATGAAATTCTCGCGCGCGGAAGATTGCCGATTCTTGTAGGCGGGAGTATGTTGTATATAGACGCCATTACAGAAAATTATTCTCTGCCGCCGGTTGAACCGAATGATAAACTACGCGCGAAAATAGAACGAGAAATTAAAAAATACGGATTAAAAAAAATCGCGCAAAAAATTTTTAAATTTGATCCTGCGGCGCGCGCGTTTCTCGATAGCAACAATCCGCGCCGCGTTGTCCGCGCGTATGAGGTGATTCTCTCAACCGGCAAAAAATTCAGCGAACTGCGAAAAAAAGAAACGCCGATTTTCAATGTGTTGAAGATTGGTATACAGCGCGACCGCGATGAACTCTATCAACGAATCAACGCGCGGATGAAAAAAATGATTAACGACGGATTATTAGATGAAACGCGACTGCTCCTCAAAAAATATGCGCCATCTTATCATTCTCTTATTCGCGCGAATAAGAGAAGAGTTAAGAATAAGAGAAGAGTTCAACAGAAAGAACAATCTGATCCGTTCAACGCAAAAATCTTTAAAAAATTACCGCATCCATTACAAGGACACATCTATAAACAAATTATCCACTATCTTACCGGTGAACTGTCGCTTGATGAAGCGGTTCGAATTGCGCAACGCGATACGCGCCACTATGCGAAACGGCAACTCGCGTGGTTTAAAAAAGATACAAAAATCAAATGGGTATCTCCTCATCGGAATACTAAAGAAGCCACCGCTTATATCAAGCAGTGGCTTACATCATAAATTAATCAAATCGTCTTTTCGCAAGCGCTTTAAGTTGTTTTTTATATTTTTTTGGATATTTCCTATTATATAAAATAAATTTGTGCGCGGCATAACTATCTTGCGCAGAAACAATTGCGCGCGCAATGATATTTTTTGTTCCCTGCGTTATATATGACAGGGAATGAATCGATCCAAATATTTCACGATCAACATCATTCAAAAATTTTTTCTTAAGCAAGATCGCGAAAATCTTTTTTACCAGTCTATATTTCAAATCTTTAGTAACTCCTTTACTCGATTCGTCTAAAAAAACTATTATTGTTCCTTCATTGCCATATTTTACAAGTTGTTCTCCTAAATACTGCGTAGCGCTTTTCGCATGGAGTGTCGGACTGTCGAGATAATAATATACAAATTTGGCAAACCATTTTCTCCGCTCTTCTTCCGGCGCGCTCGCTATGAGGCTAATAAGGGTTTTTACATTACGCACCTCTTCGAATGCCTCGTGAAAAATTTCTGGGTAGCACGCGCCTGTGCGAATTAAACGAGCAGTACTGAGTAATCCGCGCGTAACTGCAAATATATATCCTTTTTTATGATCCTTGTATCCATCCCAGCCAATTTCTGCAAGATCTTTCAATGACGGTTGTGAAACTTCGAACGGCGCCTCAACTTTCAATTCTTTCGGTTCTTGAACCGCTTGTTCTACTTCTTGATTTTCTTCTATCATTTATCTTTCCTCCGACTGCATACTGTTATTCAAATAATTCGTGTATGCGAGTCTTTGCGCATTATTCTTAAAGATGAGTTTTGGATTGCTAAACTGTGAAAACCTATCTCCTACTATGGGTTCGGTGACAGACAAAAGAGTAAATACCGGTTGTTCTATTTCGTTAGAAAAATTAACGATTACATCTTCCGTCAAAGCATACGCTGAAAAATTTTCCGCATGAATGTAATAATAAACATTGCCTGTCCTGTCCGCTGAACTAGTGATCTCGATATAATTCACTTTATAGGTATATTCTTTTTTTACTGTTTCGTTTTTTTTCTTGAAATCGTTGCAACCAACTCCGACAAGAAGCATTATTGTTGCTATGAACAAAAACAGTGAAGAGCATAATTTTTTAAAGAACATTTTGCTTTCCTTTCTTATTTAATCCTCCTTCGCCTGCTGGCTTCGGAAGGACGAGTCTTGGCGGAATTCCCCGTAGCTTGCTACGGAACTTTGAGCTCATGACTCTTGCTCTGGGGTATATATCTTTGATTCGCATCAGAAATCTTCTGAAACGATATACATAATATATACTCTATTGCCTTAAAAATGTCAATACACTCAATACACATGGTTGCTCTTGACAAATACAGCGAAATATGATATATTAGTATCAGCGAATAGATTAAGGATAATCCTTGATTTATTATACAAATAAACACGCTAAAGTCTGTGAAAGGAGATTGAACTATGAGTCATTCAGTATTTGGGGTCTATTACGATCCAAGTGAAAAAAAAATCCTTGTCGTCAGAGATAAGATCGATCCGGAGAACACAAAGGATCGCGGAGCAAAATTGTTGAAATGCCCAGGCGGAACCGGATTTTTTGGAGAGACCCCGAAAGCGACTCTCCAAAGAGAATACGCGGAAGAGACAGATCTAATCGCCGTTCCTGTCGGCGATACGCTTTTAGAAGAAGAAAAACAAGATTTTAATGACAGATCAAAAATCCATACTGTTTTTTTCTTTGAAGCTGGGCTCTTCAATACCGGTAAAAAACAGGAGTTAATAAAAGGTGACGAAATTGACGAATTGATATGGGTATCGTTAAATGATATTATTTACGAGATCCAAGAATGTTTTGGAAGTGACGATGACGACTTGGTAACCAAATTAAATAAACAAAATAAATACTCTAAGAGAAAATGGTTGCCGAAAGAAAAAATTCCTAAAAATACGTTTTATGTCAGTCATTTAAAGGCCATAAAACGATTTTTGGAAATCCAAAATGAAAGAAGTCAATATTAAATTTCTTCAAAAATAAAACCTCTCGAACCACAACGTGATTCGAGAGGTTTCTCTATACGGAATAATTAATGTGAAAAGTGAAATACAGAGAAATAAAACGAAAAATACGAATATCATTAGATAAATGACAAGAGTAAAACAAAATGCAAAATGTCAATATAAAATGCTAAAATTATTTTTTACCTTTAAACACAGCGGTATATAATGTCCTTACGTTTTGTATCTCAATAAACATAATTTATCACGTAGCTGTATTATACTATCTTTTTCTAAATTCATTTTCAAATTTTAATCTGTCATTTTTCATTTTGATTTTTGCATTTTAAATTCGTACTTATCCGTGCTCCATACGGGCAGGACGAATGAGTTCTATCCCCTCTTCACTTCCATTTGTGTGGTTGTTAGCTTTTCCATCCAAATATAATATTTGAACAGATCGACTCATCTGCGATTCGATACGCCTACCGAATCGAGATCATTTAAGAAATAGTCCATGAGCAGCTTCCGCTACCCATGCCTTGTTCATGTTGTTCCATCTCTTTCGAGTGGCATGGACTATATCTTCACCCCTATTTCTATCGGGGGCCGACGTGTAGTCTCTACGGGGCTACAGGGAATTGCCTAATTTATAACTCATACTTTCTACTTTGAATATGAGTTAATTTTCCCTGAGCTTCCCTCGGTATTACCTTCATACCTTTTATTATATCAGACATAACGATATATTAAAAGAGGAAGGCTTCACCGATATAGTCAGATTTTACTACATAATTACTTATGTAGGTCGCAACGAGTAGATTACTCTAACGACTTAGCCCTTATCACCGGACCTGCCCTCGTTCCAGCTTGCGCCGAATTTTCAGGCATTTCCAGCTCTCTTGGCTTGACGGGCGGTGAGTGCAGGACCCGAGAACGTATTCACCGCGACATAGCTGATTCACGGTTACTAGCGATTCCAGCTTCATGAGGGCGAGTTGCAGCCCTCAATCCGAACTGAGACCGATTTTGATGGGATTTGCTTCGCCTTACGGCTTTGCGTCCCGTTGTACCGGCCATTGTATCATGCGTGTAGCCCAGGACATAAGGGCCATGCTGATTTGACGTCATCCTCTCCTTCCTCCTCGTCATCCGAGGCAGTCTCTTTAGAGTGCTCTCCCCATCTGAAAAAAATAAAAGGCATTAACCCTGTATTTCTTTCAGATAGAGAGTAGCAACTAAAGACGAGGGTTGCGCTCGTTTCCCCACTTAAGGGTACGCCTCACGGTACGAGCTGACGACAACCGTGCAGCACCTGTGATAGACTCCGGATTTACGGTCGCCTTCTGTTTCCAGAAGACTACACTCTATCATGTCAAGTCCTGGTGAGGTTTCTCGTTTGTTATCGAATTGAACCGCATGATCCACCGCTTGTGCGGGTCCCCGCCTATTCCTTTGAGTTTTAGCCTTGCGGCCGTACTTCCCAGGCGGGATGCTTAACGCGTAAGCTTATTTACACCGACACTGGGAGGGTCGACACTCCCAATATCCAGCATCCAACGTTTAGGGCGTGGAATACAAGGGTATCTAATCCTTTTCTCTCCCCACGCTTTCGTTCGCAACAGTGTCAGGACTGTTCTCGTGAGCTGCTTTCGCTTTTGGCGTTCTTGTCGATATCAACGGATTCTACCCCTACACCGACAATTCCGCTCACGTCTCCCAGCCTCAAGCAATATCGTATTCTCCGCAGATCGCGCGTTGAGCGCGCGTCTTTAACGAAGAACGTGTATCGCCGCCTGCGAACGCTTTACGCCCAATAAATCCGGATAACGCTTGCCACCCACGTATTACCGCTGCTGCTGGCACGTGGTTAGCAGTGACTTATTCCTGGAGTACCATCATCATTTTCCCCCAGAAAAGCAGTTTACACCCCGAAGAGCTTCTTCCTGCACGCGGCGTCGCTCCATCAGACTTTCGTCCATTGTGGAATATTCTTGGCTGCTGCCTCCCGTAGGAGTGGGGACCGTGTCTCAGTTCCCCTGTGGCTGACCGACCTCTCAGTCCAGCTACCCGTCATAGGCTTGGTAGGCTTTTACCCTGCCAACTACCTGATAGGACCTAGGTTCATCCAAAAGCGTCTTGCGACTTTACATGAGAATGACTCGTGAACCCATCTCAAAAATATATTTTCTATTACAATTTTTTCATTTCGGCTACGGCTTCGTCGCTCCTCCTTGCTGTATCTTTCTTCTTGATACAGCTTCGTCGTCGCTCCTCGCCTCGCTCAAAATTAAAAAATTTCATAACGAAAAATATCTTTGAGATGGGTTCGTGTCCCCTCATGACTATCGGATATTATCTCCGCTTTCGCAGAGTTATCTCCGTCTTATGGGTAGATTACCAAGGCGTTATTCACCCGTTCGCCACTAACCTCGCGTCCCACGCGAGAAAATCCGAAATCATAAATCCTAAATCCGAAACAATATCAAATTTTTAAAATCTAAATGTCCAAAACCGTTTTGAATTTTGGTCATTCGAATTTCGAATTTGTTTCGTATTTCGAATTTCGTGCTTCGAATTTCCTTGTGTGAAACACAAGGTCCGTTCGACTTGCATGCCTTAGACACGCCGCCAGCGTTCATCCTGAACCAGGATCAAATTCTCAATAAAGAAATTGATTCTTGTTCTATATTAATTTTGCGTTTTTCAAAAAAGAAAAACGCGATGCGTTCATTGTAAGAGTCCATCTTTCAACAGACTCGTATGCTTACGCTAACAACCACGCAAATGAAAATGATTTGCGTGCTCAATTGTAAAGAACCGATTCAAAATTGAATTATGAATTACGAAGTATGCATTAAGGAAAACTACAATACAAAATCTTAAATCCTGTTCTTATAAATCCCAAACCCCAAATTCCAAACTACAAACAATACCGAAATCCCTGCCTGCCTGCCTGTCGGCAGACAGGTCGGTAGGCAGGCTAATGACCGAAATCACAAACCGTTTTGAATTTTGTGCTTTGTGCTTTTGATTTGTTTGTAATTTGGTGCTTGTAATTTGTGATTTATACTGTTGGTGCTTGGGATTTGGAATTTTGATTTATTTGTTCCTACCCTCCTAATTTCCTAATAAGCTAAAACCTAATTTCCTATTCTGACAGCCTCCTATATGTACACCCTCTTGACAAATCTGTCAAGATATGCTATCTTTATACTTAAGATTAAGTTCTTTAAAACTTATCTCGACAAAAGAAAGGGAAACAAAATGGAAAAAATTTATCGTTTTATTGTTGCTATCGCATTCGTCTGGCTCTATTTTATCCTTATGTCGACTGTTATTACGCAGACGGCAGTTGCTCAAAAAGAAAATAAGCTTTCAATTGGAACAAAAGGATATGGCATTGCCTTCTTCGACGGCGTCGTAGATACATTTTATTTTGAGATTGTTAACAAAACGGAAGCGGAAAAATACAAAACAGACGATATCTGCGTAGGGTTATCTGGTTCACCGCTTTTTATTGATAATAAATTTACTGCAATTCTAAATTATGGTCCGCAAAGACTCGTAAGAGGGATTATAGTTGACGGCACGAGATTTGTCATAATAGAAAATAAAAAATTCTATATAAAACTTCAGTATTAAGATATTTGTCAAAATTCAATGGCTTCGAATAAAAATTATTCGAAGCCATTATTTTTATATTTTTTTAAGCCGTTTTCAAACTCTTCAGGCGAACAATGTTGTCTCTTTTCAAAAAAACGTTTCGTCAAAACAGCGCCGAGTTCTATATAAATTTTTAAAACATCGCCCGATAAAATCGCGCCTTCTGTTTTTTCTTCTCGCGCGGTTTTCTTATTTGGTTTTCGGTTACTATTTTTGTTTTTTAAACAACACTGTACACTATTAAAGTGTGCTTGTAATATATACTATTTCGCCAAAGATGTCAAGATGGCAAAAATTTATTTAATTTATCTACTCTATGAATACAAAAATTACCGTGATCGGCGGGGGGCGTATTGGTGCCGCGCTCGTATTCCTTTTGAAAAAATATCATCCCTCGCTGTGGGACATTGACGCGTCAAAAATGTCGCAACCGATTACCATAGAAAACGCGCTTGAAAACGCGCGAGTAATTTTTTTGTGTGTGCCGTCGTGGTGCCTTCGCTCGTGCGTTCTCACTATCTTAAAATATAAACGGCTCTTTTCATCGCGCGCGATTTTTATTTCTCTTTCAAAAGGAATAGAAAACACAACGTTCAAAACTGCGGATGAAATTCTTGCGGAACTATTTGCGTCTTATCAGTATTCGTACGGTTTACTCTTCGGTCCTATGCTTGCGGAAGAATTGATACATGGATTGCCCGGCGCCGCGATATTCGCGACAAAAAATGAATCATCTTTTCGGTTGGTTAAAAATCTTTTCAAAAATACTCCGTTGATTGTTGATTATTCAGTTGATACGCATGGCGTCGCGCTCGCCGGAATTTTAA
Source organism: uncultured Gammaproteobacteria bacterium (assembly GCA_964626355.1). GTDB lineage: Bacteria > Patescibacteriota > Patescibacteriia > UBA2591 > CAZVCF01 > CAZVCF01. The sequence continues at coordinate 834 of CAZVCF010000004.1, read as the reverse complement.
AAAATATATACGCGTTTTTAATGGGCGTTATAGAAGCAACAAAACCGTCAGACAACGCCCGTGGCATCCTTATGCAAAAAATAATCAATGAAATGAGCGCGATACACGAATTCCTCGGTGGTAAACCTGAAACACTAAAAGGATATGCCGGATTTGGCGATTTTTTCGCTACCGCGTTAAGTCATCATTCGGCAAATCGAACGCTTGGGGAAACGATTATGAAAAACAAAAAACCGCTCGCGGTGAGCGAGGGATATTCTTCTATTCTGCCGTTTGTAAAATTGCTTAAAAAGAAGAATGCTCCTTCATTTCCATTATGCGCTCTTGTCGCTGAAATCGTAAAAAGAAAATATTCGGCGCATCGCATCCGCGCGGCAATTTTGAAAAATCTACGCGGCAATTTTTAGTCTCTCTATCTGTTTTTGATACTCGATTTTTCTGATTTTAAGAAAATCTTCCAACATTTTTGCTGACGGACTCATTGAAGTAATGACAAGTTTCTCTACAGCGCTTAATCCGCGTTCGATTTCTTCAAGTGACAATTTTTTACACCGCGCTTCTTCCTTTTGCATCGCTTCATCTTTCCATTTCGGTCCAAGCTTTCCAAAAGAATCAATAAGCTCTCCTGTTATTTTTTCGACATCGGGTTCTTTATTTTCTTTTTGTTGATTACGATCCCCTCCTCGATTTAAACTTTCAAGGATTTCCTTTTTTCGATCTGGTGTTTTGCTAAAAATAGGGAGTTCGAATATGCTCATGTTGATTTTTAGTGTGTAATAAATAAGTGTACGGCATAGCGAAACTGTGTCAAGAAGAAATACGCAACATAGATAG
>CAZVCF010000003.1:39342-41967 GCA_964626355.1 uncultured Gammaproteobacteria bacterium | reverse complement strand
TATTGTTTCCTCTTCCGCGATGTCCCAGGAGTGCAAAAATGGGTGGCCTCATACATCCCCTTGACAAATTTTGGATATATGCTATTCTTTTCAATAGTTGTTTACAGTAAGATAAATAAAGTAAATAACCATATACAATAGGAGAAAATGAATAATGAGAAAATTATTCGTATTTATTGCTGTTTGTTTGCTATCAACCGGCGTCTTTGCCCAGAGTTATTGGGCAGTTGAACAACGTCCAAACGCGCTTACCTTTTTTGGCGGTATTTATTTTCAAAATGGAATGAGTGTTCAGGCGCAGTTCATTAATCAACCAGGCGGATTATGGTTAGCCGGATATTCTTGGACGTTTGGACAGGCGCTTATGGAGATCAACTCCGGCGGTATTGTTACCAAGGACGAATCGCGCCTTACGCATATTCCGCTTCAATTTAATATGTATGTCGGGAATGATACCACTTTATTTAATTTTTTATTAATCAATGAGATAGACAACTCAATCGATAAACAAAAATATCCCGCCGCAACCTTTTTCTTTCATCATTATCTTGTGCGGGTCCTTGACGGAATATATGTCGGCGGTTGTCTTGAATCATATCTTTCTACTGATTATAAAGAATTGTATCTTGGACCGCTTGTAAAATATTGGGCGAATCCAACAATAAGTGTCAGTGTTGGGGTACGCGCGAAAACATCAGGCGAGGAAATCAATGTAGAAAAATTACAGCTCCATAATTTTTATGTAAATGTAACACAATTTTTTAATTGGTAGATATTTTTCAATAAAAAATGTCGGGATATAATTTCTCGACATTTTTCGTTTTAGAAATATAATCAAATGAGTATTAAATTCAAATATTGAAATCCGAAATACGCAATATCTAAATTGCCTACTCCGCCGAAGTAGCTATTCCAGTCCTTCGTAGCCATTCGAACTACTACGGAGAGAGCAGAGAAGAAGGCGAAGAAAGGCGGCTACGAAGGCCGGGCGAAATCCAAATGACCAAAGCGATTGCATATTTCTGATTTTATTTTTGTTTTAGATTTTGAATTTTGAACATTTGAATTTGTTTCGGATTTCGGATTTCGTGTTTCGGATTTTTAATTTTCACTTTTAACTCTTTCTATGGAAGAAAAAAAAGAAATTGTGAAGGCGGGAAAAAAGTGGACGATTATAGCAATAAGTATCATCGTATTATTCGGAGTTTTCGTCGGCTACGCAGTTTGGTTTAAATTATGGAATCAAAAAATGGGCAATGAAAAATCGATTGTAAAAAATCCGACGGACGCGGCGCGCGAGATAGGAAATTTTTTAGAAAATCAATCAATTGATAATCCGCTTGAAGGAGTAAAATTAAATCCGTTTGAGTAGTATCAACGAATAACGAATTTTTTACGAATTTACGAATAGGGCACGTTCATTCTTTAAAAAGGGGACAGTCCCCATTATTGAAGGTGGTAAAACCCGCATCAATAAAGGGTTATAAGTCGATTTTTTCAATTTGTGACGATTCTGAATGTATTGATGTCCGACGTCAATACATGGCATTATTATTCGTAAAATAAAAAATGTTATATCGTCTTATCCCATTGATTATAGTTAGTTTTTTTGTTTTGTTTTTCGAACAGGCGTTTGCCCAAGTACAGTATCCCATTGTTGAATTAGGGAAGTGCGCGTCGAAAGTAGAGTGCAAAGCATATTGCGATAAACCGACGAATATTTCGCAATGCCTCGCGTTTGCAAAAAAGTCAGGATTGATGTCCGCGCGCGAAGTTGAGAGAGCAGGGACCGTGGCGCGCGCTCTGCAAAACGGTCCCGGCGGATGCGCGGACGAACGTTCGTGCAAGACGTATTGCGGCGATCCATCGCATTATAAAGAATGCGTGGCGTTTGCGAAGAAATACAGTCTCTCGGAAAATGATGAAATCAAAAAAATAGAACAAAAATTGGAGTTATGGAATAAAACGCCCGGAGGATGTAAAAATGCGAACGAGTGTAAAACCTATTGCGCTCTTCCCGCGCATCAAAAAAAATGTATCGCGTTCTTGGAAACAAGCGGAATGATTCCTCACAATCAGATAAAAAAAATTAAAGAAAACGCCGCGATTATCGAACGAAAAACTCCTGGCGGATGCGCGAATCCCGATGATTGCACGAAGTACTGCTCGGATATTTCGCATCTTAATGAATGCCTTGGTTTCGTTGAACAGAATCGGGATTTAATGCCGAATATACCAAAAATTAATTTTGATAAAACAAAAATATTCAAAACCGCGCCAATGTTTTTATTAAAAGGCGGGCCAGGGAACTGCAGATCACTTCAAGAATGTATCGCGTTTTGTCAGAAACCAAAAAATCAAAATATATGTCTTGAATACGCAAGCGCGACAGGAATTCTTGCTCCATCAGAAATTGAAAAAATAAAAAAGAGTTTAGAAGAAGCGCGGGAGTTAAACGCGTCGACATCAAAAATCAAAACGAAAAATGAAAAACCAAGAATGTTGTAATTGTTGTAGATAAGATAGTAGAGTCGTTGTAATTGATTATGTCTGCCTGTTCAATAAAGAGAACAGATATACTATGTATAGTAAATTTTACTTTGGTATTTTATTGAAAATTGAATT
>CAZVCF010000003.1:13710-39242 GCA_964626355.1 uncultured Gammaproteobacteria bacterium | reverse complement strand
ATTGAAAATTGAATTCTAGCCCTATACTTTAATCGTTAACTTTAGGCCCTATACTATTTCCTATAAGCTATTGCGTAGGTTGACAAAATAGAGAAAGAAGATTTATACTATAAATATAGTTCTTTCAAAATAAAGGTTAGTAACCCTGTGTTTTCTGCGCTCACTTGAGAATGAAATTGTTCTTTCATTCTACTTGCTCGTTTGAAAATGACAGGAAAGGGAACATAGAGAATATGTACCGTTTTTTTATTACTGTATGTGTATGGGCGTTATTTCTTTTTTCATCGTCTTTCGCTGATGGATTCGATCTGCAATACAGTCGTTCGTGGCAACTGAAACATCATTCGATTATTCTTGCGCCGCAAAGAAATTTTGTATCGTTCGATATACAGAAGACGAATCGAATTCAGCCATCAAATAAAATGAATATGGTATATAGTATTGCGTCAGTTGCGACGATATCAATCTTTGACCTTATCGCCCTTACAGAAGTTTCTAATTATTACGCGCGACAAGGCAAGCAAAGGCCGAAGTTTTATAATATGGAAACCTTTATAGGTTGGAATGAAGTCTTGACTATCCCAGGTCTTTTGATCGTATGGGGGTTTCGGCAATTACCCGGATGCGATGATCGAATATGGTGGTATTCATCTATTCTCGCGCTATCGGGAGTTGAGGATATTTTTTTTCAATGGCTTGAGCCGTTATATCCAAGAAATTTGTACAAAAAAAATGATAAGACGCCATATGGATATGGGCTGAAAGACGTTGAATGGCTCAATACGTGGGAGCAGCCATTCATTTTTTTCCAGGCGAAAGTATTGTATGACGATACGGTCCCATCGAAAGCAATCTATCAAAGCGGCTTTTTAGGTTTTGTGATTTGCTATATATTCTAAATGCCGTTAAATAATTAAACTCGTTATGATTAATGAATCATAACGAGTTTTTGGTTTATTGTCATTGATTTTGGGGCATAATATAGGGCTGTGGATAAAAGTGGGGATAAGTGGGTTGATTTGTGGATAACTATCTATTACTATAAAGACACTGAAATAATAAGAACGGAATTTGGAATATAGAATTTGGAATGTGGAATAAAATAAATTTCCAATTCCTCAACCTACCTACGCCAAGGCTTCGGCTGGTAGGCAATTTCTAATTCCCAATTTGAATTTTGAATTGTCATTTTGATTTTTGCATTTTGATTTTTTATATTTACTATTTTCTCCTAATTTCCTAATTCCCTAAAAGCTAATTTTCTATTCCTATGTTTCTCGGCGAATATCATTACAAATTTGATGATAAAGGAAGAATGGCGTTGCCGCCTAAACTGAGAAAATTATTAGGAAAGGAAGCGGTAGTAACGAGAGGCATTGATAATTGTTTATCGTTATATTCAAAATCGGAATGGGAAGTTCTCGCGGAAAAACTTTCTAAAATTTCTATCACGCAAGCAAAGCATCGCGCGTTCGTGAGATTATTGTTGTCAGGAGCAATGGAAGTGGAAATCGACGCGCAAGGAAGAATTGGCGTTCCCGAATATCTGCGCGTATACGCGGACATCAAGAAAAATATTGTAATTGCCGGATTGTATAATCGTTTAGAGATTTGGTCTGAAGAAAAATGGGAAAATTATAAAAAGAGCGCCGAGAAAGAGAGTGTTGAAATTTCCGAGACACTTGGCAATTTGGAATTATGAGTATACACACTCCTGTTCTTTTAAATGAGGTAGTTGAGATTTTGAATCCATTGCCGAACCAAGATTTTATAGATGCGACGTTGGGTGGCGGGGGATACACACGCGCGATTTTAGAACGGACAGCGCCTCGCGGAAAAGTGCTCGCGATCGATGCGTCGAGCGAAGCAATCGAACAGTTTGAAAAAAACAAAGAGATAGTTGCCAAACCCCGTTTCGTCGCGAATGTTCGAGAACGCGAGCGAGACGAGGAGCAACGACGAAGCGATATCAATAAAAAAGATACCGCGAGGAGGAGCGACGAAGTCGCAGCCGCGTTATCGAACATGGAGCAGAAATCGGGGTTTGGCAATTATCTCTTAGAGCGCGCTATGAGTGAACGAGTTATTTTAGTGAATGATAATTTTTCGCGTATCGCAGAAATAATTGAACAATACGATTTTAAAAATTTTTATGGCATTGTCGCGGATCTCGGATTATCAAAAGATTTATTGGAAACGAGCGGGCGCGGATTCAGTTTTCAACGGAACGAACCGCTTGATATGCGGTACGAATCAGAAGGGATCACTGCGGCGGATATAGTCAATACATGGCGGCGCGAAAAATTGGAAAAAATTTTCAGAGAGTATGGCGAGGAATGGCAGGCAAGGCGATATGTGGAAGCAATAGCGAAAGCGCGAAGAGAACGATCGATCAATACGACGTTCGATCTGATAGAAATAGTGCGGCGCGTTACGCCGATCCAGAGAGTACGGCATATTCATTTTGCCACGAAGATATTTCAGGCGTTGCGCATCGCGGTTAATGATGAACTTACCGTTTTACAAAAATTCTTAGAACGCGCATCTGCATTACTGCCACCGAGAGCGCACATCGCGATTATTGCATATCATTCTTTGGAAGATCGGATCGTAAAGCAATTTTTCAAGCAAGAAACATCGCTTCACCAGTTAACTTTTAAGCCGATTACGCCGACTGAAGCAGAAATTGAAAATAATGCGTCAAGTAGAAGCGCGAAACTTCGAGTAGCAATGAGAATAGGAAATAAGATAAATCAAAATGCAAAATGACAAATCAAAATTTAAAAATTAAATAAGATGCTTAATAGTTCACTCTCTTCTCTAATTGCAAATCGTATTTTATCTATTTTGGCTTCTCATTTTGTATTTTACATTGTCATTTTTCATTTTGATATTTACATTTTGCATTTGCGATAGTCCATAATTCATTGTTTTTCTACTCACTACCAACTACTTGCTATTCCTCACTCTTCACTATTAACTATTCTATGTTACTTACTCTTCAAAAAATAAATACGATGCTTATGATAAGCGTGACTGTTTTTGTCGCGTTAATTGTCGCGCTTGGTAATTTTTTGGTGTACGCTACATTCCATATTAATCAGCTCGATAAACGATATACCGAGATCGTTACGACAAATCAGAATCTCGAACAACGGATTTTTGAATATAATAATTTTTCGTATCTTGCGCGACTCGTTGAACAAGGCGAATATGTGAAATCGTCACAAAGAGAATTCATCGAATCCAGCGATAGCGGGTTGGCGCGAAAATAGAGGGGAATGACGAAATGGTAGAGGTATTTTCAACCGCCTTTTCTTTAATATGCGATGAGCTTCGCTCATCGCTACATTAAGGATCCCACTGCCAACCCGATGTTGAAAAATATCTCTACCATTTCGTAGAGAAAGAGAGATGGAGTAAATATAATATATTTTTTATTTTTGGTTTATACTTTCGTCTTTAAACCAATTTTATTTGTTCGTCAAATACCACGGCCGTGGTATTTGACGAACAAATAGGGGATTATTGACTTTCCATTCATTCGTAATTCATAATTCAAGTGATATGCAATTTCCGTCAAAGAGTCCTTTGCGTATGAGGTCTCTTATTTTTTTTATTATCGCGATCGGCAGTATCCTGATCGCGCGGTTGTTCTATCTTCAAATTATTACGAATATGCGCGCGAACGGCGAAGCGGGGAAAATGCGTTCAATCGTCAAAATTATTCCAGCGACACGAGGAATAATCAGCGCGTACGATGGCTTGAAAGAATTGACACCGATCGCGATCAATAGCGAGAAGTATCTCATATACGCGAACCCGCGTCTTATTGAAAATAGCACAACGACTATTCAGTTGCTCGACGATGTCTTTTCTCTGACTGACGAAGAAAAAATCGAAATTATTAACAAGCTTCTTTCGAAAGATCGCTACTATGTGATTCTTAAACGCGATATTGATTTTGAAAAACGAAATGAAATTATCGAAGCTCGTTTGGCGGGGATTGGCGCGGAGCGAATGCCGAAACGGTTTTATCTTGACGGAAAGTATCTTGGTCATCTGACTGGTTTTACTCGTTTCGATGAAGACGAAGGAGGTCTCGTCGGACAATACGGCGTTGAAGAATATCTGCAATCGTCGCTTGCGGGAAAATCAACGAAGCTCTATGGACAAAAAATGCCGGGAGATATTCTGATTGCGAGCGCGGAACAATATAAAGAAGAAGGATATGACGGATCGCCGGTCTCGTTATCGATCGATCGTTTCATACAAGTTTTTATATGCGACGCGCTTGATGAGGGAATAAAAGCGTATCAGGCCGAAAGCGGTTCAGTGATCGTGATGGATCCGTCAACGATGCGCGTAAAAGGATTATGCAACGCACCGCGTTTTGATCCGAATGAATTTCAAAAAATTGAAGATGTCGGCGTGTTTCGGAATAGGAGCATATCTGATGCGTTCGAGCCAGGATCCATTTTTAAAGTTATTACAATGGCGGCGGCGCTTGATGGCAACGGCGTTACGGCGGAAACGAGTTTCGTTGACAGCGGACAAGTAAAGGTAGATGATAAAATAATTAAGAACGCCGGCGATAAAGTATATGGCAATCAAACGATGGTTGGCGTGCTTGAAAAATCGATTAATACCGGCGCGGTGTTCGCGGCGCAGAAATTAGGGATGGATCCATTTCGCAATTATGTGAAAGAATTCGGTTTTGGCACGCTTACAGGAATCGAACAACCGTCGGAAGCGCGCGGTGACGTAAGTTCGCTTGATAAAAAGTCATCGATTTATCTTGCGACCGCTTCATTTGGACAAGGAATTTCCGTTACACCGATGCAAATGCTTACCGCGTTTTCCGCGTTAATAAACGGCGGAAAACTTATACGGCCGACGCTCATTGAATCAAACGGGAATGAAAAAGACGATCCGCGCGCGCGGTTCGCTCGCGACGTGATTCGCCGCGACAGTTCGGAAATCATGAAAGCGATCCTCGTGTCAGTGATAGAAAATGGATTCAGCAAGCGCGCGCGAATTCCCGGCTATCGAATAGGCGGGAAAACCGGGACTGCGCAAGTGCCGAAACCCGACGGGAAAGGATATTCTGAAAAAACAATACATTCGTTTATCGGATTTGGCACGCAAGATAATCCGCGATTCGCCGTATTGGTAAAGTTGGATAATCCAAAAATCGGAAAATACGCTGAATACACGGCGATGCCAGTTTTTAAAAAAATCGCGCAGTTTTTGATTGATTACTATAAAATTCCAAAAAATTTATGACTTTTTTTCTTAAATTTGTTTTGCGTATTATTGCAAAGGCGATTATCAGAAAATATAAGCCGAATATCATCGGCATTACCGGTAGTATTGGTAAGACATCGACGAAGGAGGCGATTTTTGCGGTGTTGGACGATGGCGCGACGCGCGTGAATAAAAAAAATTACAATAACGAAATCGGTGTGCCGATTACCATTCTTGGTATTGAATCATATGGTAAAAATATATTTTTATGGATGGCGGCAGTTTTTCGCGCGTGCGGACAATTGATTATAAAAAAACGCTATCCGCGCGCGCTTATTTTAGAAATGGCTGCTGATCATCCGGGAGATATCGCGTATCTCACAAATATCGCGCCGCCGAATATCGGCATTGTAACCGCGGTATCGCCAACGCATTTAGAATTTTTTAAAACCATTGAAAATGTAAGCGAAGAGAAAAAGACGCTTATTCGCGCTCTGCCGAAAGAAGGATTGGCGATCGTGAATGTCGATTTAACGCCGCATAATTTCACTTCGGGAATTTCCGCGCGCGCGATAACCTACGGAATCGAAAAATCAGCTGATATAATGGCAACTGAAATTCAAATACGAACGCATAGTGAAGGAGGACGATTATATATTGACGGATCTCATTTCAAAATTCGTTATCAAGGAAGTCTTGTGCCAATTGATTTGAATACAATATGGAGCTATGGTCATTTTTACGCGATTCTCGCCGCATGCGCGGCGGGAGTTCAAAATAATCTAAATCTTATTGACAGCATCAAACGCCTTGAAAAATTTACACCGCCAGCCGGCAGATCGCGCGTTCTGCAAGGAAAAAATAATTCTCTCATTGTTGACGAGAGTTATAATTCATCTCCAATGGCAGTTGAACTTGCAATACGATCAGTGCAAAAATTGCAGAACGAGTGGATTAAGCGGCGCGTTTTGATATTGGGTGATATGAATGAGTTAGGCGAAGAAAGCGAAAAATGGCATCGATATATCGGTCGTTTTGTTGCAGAAAGCGGAATGGCGGATTATCTGATTTGCTTCGGGAAGATAAGCAATTGGATCGCGGACGAAGCCATATGCGCGGGAATATCGTCCGGCAAGGTGTTGTATTTTTCAGATTTTGAAAAATTGAACGAATATGTCGCTCCGATGGTGTCCGAAGGAACAATTTTTTTAATCAAAGGTTCCCAAAACAACGTGCGCCTTGAGCGATTAGTAAAAGCGTTGATGCAATCATCAGAACAAGCTGATGAATTATTGGTGCGGCAAGAAAAGGAGTGGACGCATTAAAGTTAAAAACTAAATCTTTGGAAGTCCGACTTCCAAAGATTTAGGAAAGATTTTTCGAAAACAGGAAGACTCTCGTTTTATGAGAGTCTTTTTTATTGAGCAGTCAAATCTATTATTTAAGCTCGTCAAAAATTTTTACCGCTAAAATCGCAAGCGCGATTTTTCCGGTATCTTTATTATCATAATCAGGATATATTCTTGGCATATTAGATTTTTCCCACGCGTTTTTCGCGATAGAGAGGGCTTCTGTCATCTTACTTTCAATATAATTGCTTTCCATTTTATTTTCCTTTATATATCGTGAAAAGAGAATTATAATCTCTTTTCACACTTTTGATTATTTCAAAAGATTTTTATTTTTTCTGAACATCTTTTTTATTTTTTTCAATTACTACTTTTTTAAGAAGAGATCCATTTTTGTCAATTATTAGTCTTTTAAAAAGAGATTTATTTTGTTCTTTATATTGATCTTCTTGCAAGGGTATCGTATTAATTATAAGTATCTTGAGTTGCGCAGGGCCACCATTGGGGCTTAAAAAATATTCATAATAAACAACCACCCGTTCAAAAAATAGATTTTTGAGTAGTTCATCGATAATATCTGATTTTTTAGTATCAATGCTCAGATGATCGAAACTTATAAATGTATTGTCAGTAATTTTGCCGATTGTTTTGACGAAGCCATTTTCAGGATTGTCATAATCTGGCACATCTATTGCTATGCTTTTGGTCTTTTCTTCCCACGGATAAATGAAATAGCCGATTGTCGCATCTTTAAAAATTTTAGGTGAGCTAGATTGGGATTGGGCAAAAGATTGTGTCATTAAACTAAGAATAATGATAATACATCCAACTAAGAATTTAATTCTTTTCATTATTTTTCCTTTTTTATCTCGCTCTTTCCAGAAATTTTTTCTAAAAAATAGCAAGTGTTAGTTGTTTTGGTTTCTTTTTCTTTTTTGTTTCTTTTTTTGTGAAAATCGCGTACGCGACTTTCACTATTTTTGAATAAAGTTTTTTAGGAATATACGTGTTATTGGAATAAGAGCATCGGCTCGATTCAATAACCTTTTTACCCGTATCGTTAAAGACGAATCGTATATAAACACCATCAGCGTAAAATTCAACTTCCGGTATTTTATATTTATTCCGTTTTACTTCCAGAACTTTATACTTGTATGGCATTTGCTGTTTCTCCTTGATTTTTTACAGCATTCATTTAATTTTATATAACTGTAGACAGTATATCATAAAATTAAAAAAATGTCAATAGACCGAAAAGACTCTGTTTTTATTATCAAGAAAGGCGATGAGGCATATCCGCCCGCGCTCAATGATTTGTATGATCCGCCGACGCAATTATACGCGCGCGGTGATATGAAATATGATTTTGAACGATCGCTTGCGGTGGTTGGCACGCGAAAAATGTCCGCGTACGGCAAGGCGGTTGTTGAGCAAATACTTGCGCCGTTGTGCCGCGCGGGCATTACGATTATCAGCGGACTCGCGCTTGGTATTGACGGCGAAGCGCATACGATTGCGTTGAAAGAGAATGCGAAAACGATCGCGGTGTTAGGCGGCGGCATTGATGACGCGACGTTGTATCCGCGAGCGCATTTTCGTCTTGCGCAGGAAATTATTAAACGCGGCGGAGCGATTATTTCAGAGTATCCGGAAAAATTTTTACCGACAAAATATACGTTCCCCGCGCGCAATCGAATTATCGCCGGGCTCGCGCCGGCGACGCTCGTGATTGAAGCGCCAAAAAGTTCAGGCGCGCTTATCACCGCGAAATTTGCGTTGGATTTTTCGCGAGAAGTAATGGCGGTGCCGGCGGATATTATTCGCGAAAATGCGTATGGAGGAAATGCATTGATACAATACGGCGCGCATCCGATTATCTGTGCCGAAGATATTGCGTTGATTATGGATTGGGATATCGGCGAGACGCGCCAACACGAATCGTTATTTGAAAATGTGTCCGATGACGAAAAACGGATACTTGAGTTGTTGCAAAACAAAGAACTTCAAAGCGATGAAGTGACGCGCGCGAGTTCATTTTCAGCGCAACAGGTGAATGTTCTTTTGACGATGCTTGAAATAAAAGGCAAGATTAAACGAGTTGGAGGAAAATATAGAATAGGAAATTAGCTTTTAGGGGGTTAGGAGATTAGGAAAAAAATTTAGAAATCAAAATTTAAAAAATGAATTTGAGAAAAAAATAATTTTAACATTTTAGATTGTCATTTTTTCCAGCCTTCGTAGCCGCCCTTTTTCGCCTTCTTCTTTGCCCTCCGTAGTAGTTCGAAGGGCTACGAAGGACGAGAATAGCTACTTCGGCGGAGTAGGCCATTTTGATATTTGCATTTTGCATTTATACCATTCATACTTTATTTTTTATGTCTAAAACATTAATCATCGTTGAAAGTCCGGCGAAAGCGAAAACGATCGGCGGATTTTTGGGGAAAGAATATATCATTGAATCGTCCTACGGCCATTTGCGCGATTTGCCGAAAAGCAAAATGGGGATTGATATTGAACATAATTTTGAACCGCGCTATATTATCGCGCGCGCGAAAAGCAAAATCGCGACGCGTCTTAAAAAAATCGCTCATAGCGCGTCGACTATTATTTTTGCGACGGACGAGGATCGGGAAGGGGAAGCAATCACATGGCATCTAATGCATATTTTTGGACTTGAGGAAGAAGTCAATCATAAAAATCGGATTGTTTTTCATGAAATTACGAAAGCGGCGATTGAAAAAGCGCTCCAAACACCGCGCGCGATTGATATAAATCTGGTGAACGCGCAACAGGGGAGACGCGTTTTAGACCGTTTAGTCGGTTACGAACTCTCTCCCTTGTTATGGAAAAAAGTCGCGAGAGGATTATCTGCCGGGCGTGTGCAATCCGCGGCATTGCGGATGGTCGTGGAGCGTGAACAGGAACGTCGCGCGTTCGTCGCGCAAGAATATTGGACCATCGAAGGACTGTTTAAAAAAGAAAAAAAAGAATTTTCAGGAATTCTTTTTTCAGTCAACGACGCGATCGTAGATAAATTTGATATTTCAAACAAAGAGAAATCAGATGCGATCCTCGATGATTGCGCTAACGTATCGGATGGAATTGTTCAAGAAATAAAATCGCGTGAAGAGTCGTCTTCACCCCCTCCGCCGTTTTCAACAAGTTCGTTGCAACAGCAAGCATATCGCGAGTTGCATTTTCAAGCGAGAAAGACGATGATGATCGCTCAGCAATTATATGAGGGTATAGAAATTGACGGCCAGAGCACAGGTCTTATTACGTATATGCGTACTGATTCGTTGCATATATCCGAAGATTTTATCGGAGAAGCACGCGCGTTTATTGAAAAAGAGTATGGTATGCCTTTCCTATCAGATGCGCCGAGGCGTTATAAGACAAAAGCGAAACTCGCGCAAGAAGCGCACGAGGCGATACGCCCGACAAACGCGGCGCGGATGCCGCTCAGCATCAAAAATTTTCTTACAAACGATCATTATAGATTGTATGACTTGATATGGCGGCGCGCGGTTGCCACGCAAATGAAAGAAGCGCGCAAAAAATATAGCGACGTTCTGATTGAATGTCGCGGTAAAAAAGAAAAATATATATTCAAAGCGAAAGGCGTTGAAATTTTATTTGACGGATTTCTCGTTATGCGCAAAGAAAAAAGTGAAGAGACGATTTTGCCGATGCTTGAGAAAGGCGATAGCGTTGACGTGTCTTCTATCGAAGGATCTCAGCATTTTACTGAACCGTCCGCGCGATTCAATGACGCGAGTTTAGTGAAAGCGCTTGAAGAATATGGAATTGGTCGTCCGTCAACGTATAGTTCGATTATCTCAACATTGCTTGGACGGAATTATATGAAACGACAACAAGGATTCGCGCCAACCGAAATCGGGGAAGTAGTTAACTCATTATTGGTAACGCATTTTCCAAAAATTGTTGATTACGCGTTCACCGCGCGCATTGAAGAGGAACTTGATGAAATCGCGGAAGGAAAATTGCAATGGCAGAATGTAGTCAGAGCATTCTATACTCCATTTAAAGAATTGGTTGAAAAGAAAAAAGAAGAAATCAATAAGCAGACAATGGTGCAGAGTTATCTTGACGAAAAATGTCCCGGATGCGGCAATCGATTGATGAAAAAATTCAGCCGTTTCGGGCCGTTTATCGCGTGCGAAAAATTTCCCGAGTGTCGCTATATCAAAAAAGAGAAAAAAGAGGTGGTGCTACTTGATGTCGCGTGTCCCGAATGCAAGGAAGGTAAGGTGGCGGAACGAAAAAATCGCCGCGGAAAAATTTTCTACGGCTGTTCGCGGTATCCGGATTGCAAATTTGTTTCGTCGAAGAAACCAGAAGAATAAGAAAATAGAATAAAGAAAAATAGTGAGTAGTTTGTAGTGAGTAGAAATAACAAAGAGATCTCGCGTAGCGAGAGAATCGATAATTAAAATTTTTCGTTGAAAGTTGATAGTTGTATGTTGATAGTTAATTTTGTATGTTGATAGTTGAATGTTGAAAGTTAACTTTATTCGTTATTCGCCTGCCTACCGCGCAGGTAGGTTTTTAATTTGTTATTCGTTGATTTTGGAAGTGTTCTAAAAATTCTTTTTTGAATTCTTCCAAGATTTTTTGCAATTCGGTTTCAAAATTTTGTACGGATTGTTCAAGAAATGCTTGGATGCGCTCTGGCGGCGGATCCTCGTTGATAAGCGTCACGTATTTCGCCAAATCATCATCGTTTAAGAGATTGAGCAAATGAAGGCCTACGCGATAATCAAGCAGGTCTTTTATTTTTTTCTTGAAAATAGAAAGCGCGTCAGCAGGCAATTCAATGCGCGCTTCTTCAATGAGATGATCAACAAATATCTCCAATGGAAGTTTACTGTTATTTTCAGCCATATTTTTTGAAAAATAAAGGCAGTAACCTGTATTTTCTTCGCTCGCTCGGAAATAAAATTGCTATTTCATTTCACTCACTTGAAAATGATACCTCTTTAAGGTAGGGTATGCTTTTAAAGAATACAATTTTCTTTCCACAGTTTCTACGTAATGATGTTGAATCAAAAATTTTCCGCCAAAGGAGAATCTTCTTCTAACGAAAAAATCAAAAGTCCCGACAGAGCGAAATACGTAAAACGAAAAATGCGGAACAATCAGCGATCATTGTTTTGTAAACTTGGCAAATTTTTTGTTAAGCTCTTTGGCTCGATTTTTCGCTTCAACTAAAGACATTATATTAAATTGAGCCCTCTCTTTATCAGTCGTACTCTTCTGAACAGGCCAAAGCTCCCATAATCCTTTTTTATTCTTATAGTATTGGGTTCCAAATTTTTGGTTTTTCCCTTCCGAAACTAGAATTCTATCAGTTAGATAGGCTAAATTTTTTGGATGAACTTGTTTATTTATAGCCGCTTTCTCTAATCGTTTTAAGCATTTTTTTTGAAACTTTAAATCTTCATCGGCATGTTGCGTTAACAACCAAAGAGCATTCGAAGCTTTTTTGCCAATTAGATCAAAATTTGGCCAACCATATTCTTTAATAATTTTTTTTACCTCGATAGTATTCTTTTTATCGCAATCATAAACGCGCTTAGCCAATTTTTTATTCCGAATATCGCGCATAGCTAACTTTCTCAATTTTTGATCAGTTGAGGCTATCTTTAAAATTTTCTGTCTAAGTTGTTTATTTAACATAATAATCTTGTTATTATAAATAAGAAAAGAGAGAAATTATATTTCTCTCTTTATCAATAAATGAGCAATAGCTTGACCTATCGGCATGCCAGTCTGCTCTTCTATAAATTCCCACTGACCATTAGGATTTATTTCTAGAAAAACATGTTGATTTGCTGGCGTTACCATCATATCTATGCAGCCATATCGTAAACCTAACGCTTCGAGTAATTGAAAACATTTTATCTCAATAGATTTAGGCAGGTTATATTCTTGAATTTTAATCTTGCTTCTACGCCAATCAATTTCGCTATCGCTTTCAATTCGAGCCGGAAAAATCCGTTCTCCTACTACCGTTATTCTTAGTTCGTGTTTTTTTGGAACTAACTTTTGGAGAATAACAGGCGATGATTTTAATCTTTCAATTTTTAACATCAATTCTTCCGTTACTTTATTAGTGTAAATTGTACTATTTTCAGTTGGGTTTAATGCTAAAGTTTTGATCACCATTTCTTTTCGACAATAATCCCAGAATTCTTTTGCTTTTTTCGGATTAGAAGTAATAACGGTATCAGGAATATTCAAACCAATCTCCGAAGCTGATTTCAACTGATAAGGTTTATTTTCTGCTTCGAGACTTTTATAATAATCGTTAACCCATATTCTATCAGATAGAAGACTACTTATCGAACGCCACATGGCTAAGAATTGTCGATAAATGAATATTTGGTGTTCTTGAGGCTGGATTGTCCTTAATGCTCGCGGTAATAACGGTTTCCAATACCAAATAGATTTTACTTCATTTAAATCAATTTCTTGTTTATCGATATCGGCGAACAGTATTGGTCGATTATTAATAATTGAGAATCCTATCGCTTCTCCTTCCAAGCATTTATCGGCTCTAAAGAAAACGATTTTTTCATCGCTATTTTTTTTAATTTCGTTCATAACAGTCTCTGCTCCGTCACTACTGTTGCCAATTACAAAGATCACTTATAGTTTATCCTTTTTTTTGAAGAAAGACAGAACAAATAGTAATACTCGTTCTGTCTTTTAATTTATAAATTAATCAAGACCCGCGGAATCGCATTCGTCCCATGTTCCCCTAGTTGTGCCAGCAAAACATATTTGCTGTCCATCTTCGTCATAGATGATATTTACAGGTTCCCTCAGGTCCAAAATTAACGGAACTAACCATTGATCCACTTCCCATCACCCCTTTCTAATTAAAGAACTTGCGAGACATCTTCATTTTCTATTCTCATCTTACGTTTATGTGATAATTTGTCAATGGATTATATTGTAGATGAGAGAAGAGAGAAATGCTCATGCCTATGATATCTGAAATTTGGAAAGAGTGCGGCGAAATTTAAAATTTATTTTTTATTTCATTTTCTATCCGTTTGATTATTCTTTCATAGCGCTTTCTGACTTCCGGATATCCTTCGTCGTCGAACCATCTGACTACAAGTTCTTCATACATTTTTCTAAATTTTGGATCCTTGAGTCTTTCCTTTAGATGTTCTTGGTAGGTAATATAATGACGTTTCTTTTTTATGTCTGTTTTCGCCTTGGATTGCGGCAATGCATCTTTTTTTTGCATATTTTCCCCTTGATTCTTATGTTTGTTTTTGAATGAACTAATGAAATGATATGTTCTTTATGATTCTTTGTCAAATATAGCGATACGGTGCATTTCTTTTTGTTATGCGCGAAAAAAGAGAGTAAAATTAAATCAATAGTTTTATTCCTAACCCCCTAATTTCCTTCCGCCTGAGGTGGATCCGCCTCAGGCGGAAAAAGCTAATTCTCTATTTTTAATTTTTAATTGACGATTATGGCGAATAAAAATGAGAGTTTCATCTTATGGTTCAAGGATGTGTCTATTGAAGACGTTCCGCTGGTCGGCGGGAAGAATGCGAGTTTGGGCGAGATGTATCAAAAATTAACTCCGAAAGGCGTTAAAGTTCCGAACGGATTTGCCACTACCGCGCGCGCGTATTGGTATTTCTTAGAGAAAAGCGGAATTCAAGACAAGATTAAAGAGATTTTAACCGGCCTTGATACGCATAATATGGACGATTTGAATAAACGCGGAGAAGCGGTGCGTTTAGCGATTATGGACGCGCAATTTCCCGATGATTTAAAAAACGAAATTGTGAGCGCGTACAAAGAATTTTCGCAACAATATAAAAAAGAAAGCGTTGATGTGGCGGTGCGTTCTTCAGCAACTGCCGAAGATTTGCCGACCGCGTCATTCGCCGGACAACAGGAATCATATTTGAATATCACCGGTGTTGAAAATTTATTATTGACGGTGAAAAAATGCGTTGCGTCGCTTTTCACGAATCGCGCGATTTCGTATCGCGTTGATAAAGGCTTTGATCATTTCAAAGTGGCGCTGTCGGTCGGTGTGCAAAAAATGGTTCGTTCCGATCTTGCCGCGTCTGGTGTGATGTTTTCGTGCGATACCGAATCCGGTTTCGCGGACGCGACGCTTATCAACGCAAGTTACGGCTTAGGCGAGAATATCGTGAAAGGAAAAGTGAATCCGGATGAATTTTTTGTGTTTGAAACAACGCTTGCCAAAGACTATCGGCCTATTGTTTCCAGAACGCTCGGCACGAAAGTTGAAAAATTAATTTATGACTTCAATGGCGTTGAGCCGACAAAAAATATTCCAGTCGTTCTCGAAGATCGAAATAAATTTTGCATCAGCGATGATGAAGTTCTGCAATTGGGACGATGGTCGGTTGTCATTGAGCAACATTATAATCGGGCGATGGATATTGAGTGGGCGAAAGACGGCGAAACAGGCGAGCTATATATCGTTCAAGCGCGTCCGGAAACAGTGAAATCTCAACGCAATATGCAAGTGCTTGAAGAATATGTGCTTGAGAAACGCGGTGAAATACTTGCGCAAGGTTCAGCGGTCGGGAGTAAAATTGGACAAGGAAAGTCAAGGATTATCAAAGACGTGACGAGTATCGGATCATTCAAAGAAGGCGAAGTGCTGGTGACAGAAATGACGGATCCGGATTGGGAACCGATTATGAAAATCGCGTCCGCGATCGTAACGAACGCGGGCGGACGCACCGCGCACGCGGCGATCGTGTCTCGCGAGTTAGGAATTCCGTGCATCGTGGGAACGAAAACCGCGACTGACGCGGTAAAAAATGGCGAGGAAATTACAATCAGTTGCGCCGAAGGCGCGACCGGATATGTGTATCGCGGAAAATTGCCGTTTAAGATTAATACAACGAACCTTGAAAATTTCAAAAAGCCAAAAACAAAAATTATGATGAATGTGGGCGAACCGGAACAGGCATTTGCGTTGTCGTTTATTCCGAACGATGGCGTGGGGCTCGCGCGTGAGGAATTCATCATCAATACGTATATTAAGATTCATCCGAATGCGCTGATTAATTTTGAAAAATTGACGGACCTCGCGCTTAAATCAAAGATTGAACAACTGACGCTCGGCTATCAAGACAAAAAACAATTTTATATTGATAAATTGGCTGAAGGAATTGGTATGTTGGGCGCGGCGTTTTATCCGAAAGATGTTATTGTGCGATTTTCTGATTTCAAAACAAATGAATACGCGAATCTCATCGGCGGAAAATATTACGAACCGTTTGAGAACAATCCAATGATCGGCTGGCGAGGCGCGTCGCGGTATTATGCGCCGGAATTTAAAGAAGCATTTTTGTTGGAATGCCGCGCGATCCAAAAAGTGCGCGAAGAGTTTGGTCTTGATAATGTGATTGTGATGGTTCCTTTTTGCCGCACGGTTGAAGAAGGAAAAAAGGTCATTGAAATCATCGACACTTTCGGATTGCGGAAAGAATCAAAAAAAGGATTAAAGCCGTTACAGATTTACGTAATGGCTGAAATTCCGTCTAATGTCATTTTAGTTGAGGAATTCGCGAAAATTTTTGATGGGTTTTCAATCGGATCAAATGACCTTACGCAACTAACGCTTGGCGTTGATCGAGATTCCCAAATCGTATCACATGTGTACGACGAACGAAACCCAGCGGTGAAAATTTTATTGAAAGTGCTTATTGACAAAGCGCATAAAAATGGTAAAAAGGTTGGCATCTGCGGCCAAGCGCCGTCCGATTTTCCTGATTTTGCAACCTTCCTTGTTGAGTGCGGTATCGACAGCATTTCGCTTAACCCAGACACGGTAATTAAGACGACGCTGGAAATTGTCAAAACGGAAGAAAAATTAGGAAAGTAATTTTTTTTCGACACGAATAGTATTCTTCTATTTCTTTCAATAAGAGAGGTTAATTTGGTTTATCGGGGCCCTTAGCTCATCTGGTAGAGCGCCACATTTGCAATGTGGAGGTAACCGGTTCGAGTCCGGTAGGGTCCACCATTTTAACAAAACAACAGCCTCGTTCCGCAATTGCGGAACGAGGTTTAATCATTAGACCTATTATTACTTCAAATAATTTTCGTGATATTTATCTCGGATAAAAGCCAGTGTGACAGCAATCAAAGGAAATGTGATACCAAACATAAGAGCAAGTAGAAACATTTTTTCCCAGATGGCGAGAACTGCCATAAATTCGCAGAAATAGAACATCGGATTTTTGAACACGCTCACGAGATACTTTAGATAAAGTTTCATTATACGCCTCTTTTATTTTATGTTAGAATGAACGATAAGAATATAGTATCAGAACATATTCAATAGCGCAAGTTACCCTTGTAGTCTTATAGGAGACTTCCTAATTTTAATTTTTAGTTTTCTAATTCCCCTAATCTCCTAACTCCCTATTTTTATGACACGAGTTTTTATTATTCATGGATGGGCGGATACGCCGAATAACGGATGGTTTCCGTGGCTACGAAAAGAATTAGAGAGAAAAGGGTATGTTGTTATCGCGCCGCAGATGCCAGAAGCCAATGTGCCGCGCATAGAAAAATGGATACCATATCTGCAAAAAATTGTAGGCGCGATCAACCCCGCACCTTTCGGCGATACTCTTCAAGTGCGCAGAGCGCATATCGCCGAAAGGTGCGGGGTTGATGAAAATACGTATTTCGTCGGGCATAGTATTGGATGTCAGGCGATTATTCGTTTTCTTGATACGTTTGACGGAAATCAAAAAATTGGCGGCGCGGTGTTTGTCGGCGGTTGGCTTCCGCCATTACTCAAAGGTATTACTGACAAGGAAAAAAAATTGGCACGGCCATGGCTTGAGACGCCGATTGATTTTAGAAAAGTTAAAAAGATTATTAATCAATGCGTCGCGATTTTTTCAGATAACGATTACTATGTGCCGCTTGCTAATCAAGATATTTTTAAAAAGGAATTAGGCGCGGAAATTATTATAGAACATCAGAAAGGGCATTTAGGCGGCGCGGATGGAATTACGGAATTGCCATCTGCGCGCGGTGCGCTTCTAAAAATCATCGAAAAGAGTTAATATGATTGTATGAAAAAGGAACAGCAAAATCAGCAAAAATTTTTAGAGAAGAGCGATACGGCATCCTTTAAACGTATTGCTGGCAGTAAAATCCCGAAATGGATGGAATGCACGTGGCGGCGGATTCCGTGTAAAAAAACAAATTGTCCGTTGTGCGGGCATTTATTAAAAGAAATGGCGCGAACCCATACTACAAGCGAATCAATAAATAATTTTCGTCCTGCGCTTGAAGATATCGGAGATTATTTTCGGGAAGCCTTGCGCGCGATTAAAGCGGACGCGGAAAAGAAAGGCATTGATCTTTCGTCGGTTGATGCTTTAAAAGAACCGCCACGACCGTCGCATTTTTCTCTGTATCGCGCGGTGAAACGATGGCGCGAAGATATATTCAAATTTCTTCGTTTGAACGGACGCGAGGGCGCGTGGTGGCTGATGACTGAACCGATAGACGATTTGTTGTGGTACGCTGATATAGTTCCGGCGAAAACCTATCGCCAATTGTGTAATCGGTGGCATTGTGAGCAGAATGACGGATACGGAAAAGATGATTATATCTATACGAAATATGTGTTGGGGGAGTGCGATAAGATTCTTCAGAAAACATTCGCGCGATTGATGCCGTTTGATGCGAATTTCGCGTTGTACAACGCGCGTTTTAACGAACTCAAAAAAGAGATTATAAGAGTGTAGAATTGAGAAGTATGCAGTATGAGTAATAAATCAACCGTTATAATTATAAATCATAAAGGTCGATACAATTATTATTTTTTTAAATACGAATATGATATTGATATTAACAAAAATTCGTCCATACATTCCGCTTATTATAGTTTTGACTTTCATTGCGCTTATGATGTTTCAGATGACTAATTTTGCTTTCGCAGAAGAACGTTTGATTTGTCCTAATCCATACAACTGTCATTAGTAAGACGAATCTTCGATTATGAGTGTATAAAATATAGTCCCGCTTTTAGCGGGATTATATTTTTCAGAATAAAAAAATCACGATCCTCATTGCATTGAGAGTTTCCTATGTTTGTGTATATTCTTAAAAGAATAAGTGTATTTTTTAGTATACTGAGGGTATATGCAAGATGAGAAAAAGAAAAAGATCTCTTTGTCCGCATTTCAGGAAATGGCGCGCAATAGCGCGCGCATCGCGCGGATGATATGGAAAGAGAAAAAGGGAATGGTAAGCGCGCTTGCCATTATTTTTGTTCTTGTGTCCGCGGCGCCTTTTATACGGCCAGGAGCGCATGGATTGGTGGTTAATGAGCTCGTTGAAATTATTAAAGGAAAAACGGCCGATGCCCATCTCGATCTGTTGATACTACTGATGATTGCGGCTTCAATCCTTCCTTCATTTCTCCATACCATCGAGAATTATTTGTCATGGCTATTTTGGTTTTTTTTGGAAGAGAAATTTACTTTTTTGGTGCTCAAAAAAAGAGGAGAGATCGATGTCGCGGTTCACGAAGATCCCCAGCACAATAATTTATTCAATAAGATATCGGAAAACGGAGTTCATCGCATTCAAAGTTTTACGGATCGTCAGTTCTATTTGATGCAGAATAGTATCGAGACTATTATCGCGGCCGCGATTATCATCACTTTTCAGTGGAAAATATTTTTACTTATTTTTATCGGCACGATTCCGGAATTAATTACGGAGATTCGCTATGGACGCAATGTGTGGGGAATTCATAGCGGTCGCGCTGAAATTCGACGGCGGTATTGGGACGTGAGCAGGCATTTTAATTGGCTTCCGTCTCTTGTCGAATTGAAATTATTTCAGAATGTTTCTCATTTCCTTTCTATTATAAAAAGTTTGTTTCGCGCGTTTCGCATGGAAGAAAGACGGAATGAGCGAAATAAGTTGACTTATCAATTGCTTTCTCTCACGCTTTCCAACACAGTGATTGCGTTCGCCACCGTGTGGTTTATTTTTCAAGTTGTGAATGGACAGCTACAGCTTGGTACCTTGTGGTTTATTATTTCGTCAATCGGCGAATTGCGCAGTTCGTTTTCAAGTTTGTTTTCAAACTTGGGCAGACACTATCAGGATAGTTTATTTGTCGCAGACGTTTTCAAATTGCTTGATTTAAAACCGGTCGTCAAAAAGCCGCGAACGGGTGTCGCGTTGCCTGCGCGTCGGACGCCGGAAATTATTTTTCGCAATATGACGTTCGCGTATCCGAATACGAATAGAGAAGTTTTTAAAAATTTTTCTTTGCGTATCGCGCCCGGAGAAAAAATCGCGCTCGTGGGTATCAATGGCGCGGGCAAGACAACATTGGTAAAATTATTATGCCGTTTTTATGATCCGCAGAAAGGAGAAATAGAAATCAATGGACATAATTTGAAAACAATTGATTTAAACCAATGGTATAGTCAGTTAGGCATTCTTTTTCAGGATTACGCGGATTATCATTTTTTAGTGCGCGAGGCGGTCGCGGTCGGCAAGACAACTGTTCAAGAATCAATCAGAAGGATAAAACGCGCGGCAAAAGCGTCTGAAGCGGACGCTTTTATCGAGGAGTGGGAGAAACGATATGGACAAATGCTTGGCAAGGAATTCACTGGAGGCATTGAACCGTCAATCGGGCAATGGCAGAAACTCGCGTTAGCGCGGACATTTTATCGCGATCCGCGCATTTTGATTCTTGACGAACCAACATCGTCAATTGACGCTGAAGCGGAAGCGAAAATTTTCGAACGATTAGAGAAATTGCCGAAAGACAGAACGGTTATTCTTATTTCGCATCGATTTTCAACCGTGCGCCACGCGGATCATATCGTGGTCATTGAAGATGGAATAATCAAAGAGCAGGGGACGCACGAAGAATTACTTAAACACAACAGTAGTTATGCGCGTTTATTTCGTTTACAGGCGAAAGGGTATCGATAAGGAAGTTCCACATCAATAAATCTATCAAAATAGATTCTCATACCAACAAACTGGAGTATGTTGGTATGTTGTGTATAGTTACTTTATTGTGCGAGATATGAAAAAGATATCAGAATATCAACGATTTAAAAAAATAGTCGGCAACGCGCTTTCTTGCCGTTATCCATTAAAGCGCGCGACAACAATGAAAATCGGCGGACTGGCGAGATATTTTTTAGTCGCGCGAAACGAAAAAACGCTTACGCGCGCGATTAAACTTACTGATCAATCATCTCTGCCGTGGCTGGTGATCGGAGATGGCTCAAATATCATCGCGAGCGACAGTGGATTTGACGGACTGATTATCAAGAATCAGATTACGTATTTTCAAAGAAAGAGAAATACAATCAGGATCGGCGCGGGCAATGATCTTATTGCCGCAATTTTAAAATTTGATTCATACGGATTATCAGGAATGGAGAATATGGCAGGTATCCCCGGAACGATCGGCGGCGCGATCTGCGGGTGCGCGGGCGCGTATGGACAGGAGATTAAAGATTGCCTTTCACGCGTGAAAATTTTTGATGGAAAACGGGTGAGATGGATTTCAAAAAAACAGTGCGGTTTTCGCTACCGAGAGAGTATTTTTAAGCAAAAGCAAAAATGGATTATTTTAGGAGCTGAGTTTGTTTTTAGAAAAGACATTCCGGAAAAATTGACAAAAATATCTCGCGGATATATGAAGATACGCGCTCAAAAATATTCGCGAAAAATTTTATGCCCGGGCAGTTTTTTCAGAAATATCGTTATCCAAAATATCGCGCCGAAGACTTTGCAAAAAAAATTTTTATTAAAAATCGACCAGAGAAAAATTATTAATGGTAAAGTGTCAGCTGGATATTTATTAGAAGAGGTGGGAGCGAAAGGTATGCGCTGCGGTGGCATCGCAGTGGCGTCGTATCACGGAAATTTGGTTTATAATAAAGGAAACGGAAAAAGCGCGGATGTCATAAAACTCACCGCGCTCCTTAAAAAAAGAGTTTTCAAAAAATTCGGCATTACACTCGAAGAAGAGATTCAATATATTTAATCTTTGTCTAAAAATTTGAAGTAAAATAGCCACGTATCAATTATATACACTATCTACACGGTCGTTTAATAGATGTATATAATAGATGCATCGGCGGATAGAGTATTAGATATTGAAAATTGTATTCAATTCGTTAATCCACCTGCCTGCCTGTCGGCAGACAGATTAACTCGTTAATGAAATAATTTTAATATTTTCAATTGTCATTTTGATTTTTGCATTTTGATTTTTAAATATATGTATCGTTATATTGTTTGCGGGAATAATATAAAAAATGCCCCGATTATATCTCGGGGCATTTTATTGATATTTTACATCAGCACGATATTGTCGCCGATGAATTTGACTTCAACCCAATTTTCAGGAGGAGTAAATCCTTCGCCGCAGACTGTTTCTAAAAGCGCTGTGGATACTTTATAGGGATCCATATTTGCTGCAGGGCGGCGATCTTCTATATACTTTTTTCCTCGCTGTATCTGATCAACTGAAGGGATGCGAACACTCGCGCCTCGATCGCTGTCGCCATATCGGAATTGTTTGATAGACGAGGTTTCATGATAACCAGTGAGCCGTTCATAGTTTTCCGCGCCATACACGGCGATATGTTCTTTATGCTGTTTCTCGAGTTTTTCGCAGGCGCTGATGATTTCTTCTCGCGCGTTGTCTCCGCGCATTGCGGCGGTTGAGAAATTCGTATGTCCGCCGGCTCCGTTCCAGTTTCCTTTAATTGGTTTCGGTTTTAATTTAACGCTAATGCCGAAATCTTCACCTCTGCGATATAAGAGATAGCGAGCCATCCATAAATGGTCTGCGACAAGCGGCGCTGGAAGCGGATTAAGCTGAAATTCAGCTTGCGCAAGCATTACTTCGAAATTCGCTCCGTAAAGTTCGATTCCCGCTACAATACAATCTTTCAGAAATGCTTCAAATAATTCTCGTCCTGCTATTTCATCGCAACCGACACCGCAATAATAATTTGCTTGCGGCGCGGGGAAATGCGAACTGTTTTCTGGCCATCTTAATGGTCGTTTACTGTCGCCTTGATACATTGTATACTCTTGTTCGATGCCAAAGAGAGCGTTGTGCGAACTATATTTTTTTGCAACAGTGTTAGCCAGTGTCCGTGTGTTGCTTCGGTGAGGCGTTATACCGTCTATATTAAATACTTCATTCAGCACCAAAATATGCGGCGCGCCGCGGAAAGGATCGGGAACAACGAAAACAGGCTTTAAGACGCAATCGCTTGGAGCGGTTTCTGCCTGAAATGTAGAAGAACCGTCAAATCCCCATTCAGGAATCCATTCGGAAATCCTCGGATCGATTTCATTTCCGGGAGAAATATTAATAGGCGAATCAACAGTAAGAATGCGCGGTTTCGATCGTAACTTTGTGGTTGGCACTGATCCGTCAATCCAGATATATTCTGCAATAACTTTCATTCGTTTATCCTTTATATATGAGATGGTTACGCAACCCCGATTTCTGCTGCATGTTCGATAACGCGGCTGCGACTTCGTCGCTCCTCCTCGCGGTATCTTTTTCATTGATATCGCTTCGTCGTTGCTCCTCGTCTCGCTCGCGTTCTCGAACATTCGCGACGAAACGGGGTTTCGCAACCATCTCAATGAAAAATATCCACTGACTTTTGCCTGTGGATTACTATTGTTTTTTTTGCAGTACTTTTTTAGTATGTAAAGTACTAAAGTAAGTATACATACTAAAAAAAGATCGTCAAGTTTTTAAAATTAATTTTATGTATGCACGATCACGACAAGAAGGAGGAGGAAAAATGCATGGCATGCGAATGTCCATGCAAAAAACATCAAAAACACACGTGCAACGCCGAGAAAGGCGAGACCTGTGAGATGTGCGGAAGCGTGTGCGATGACGACGGGAAATGCGAATGCAATTGTTAAAATTTTTGCGTTCGGCGCAGTAGAGAGAAGACCCCTTTTCGCTTCGAGGCGAAAAGGGGTCTTCAAGATATTCTCACTTCCACGGAATAATATTTTCTTCTTCCATAATAAGATGCGAACAATCATTTCTCATTTGTCCGCGATACACGGTCACCGACGCGTTCGCGAAAATAGCGTTTTGATAGCGTCGCATCGCTTCTTCGATTGAAAAGTGATGAATGAGACGTTGAAAAAGCAAGAGCCAATGTCCGTGAACAACGATGAGCACTTTTTGATCTTCGTAATCTCTGCTTAATGTTCCGAGAAAACTATGAATACGCAGTTCCACGTCAGGCCAATTTTCACCGCCAAATGGGCGATAGTGATATAATCCCTCCCGTTCTTTTCTAATCAATTCTTCCGGATATTTGAGCTGAATCTGTTCAAGTGTCATTGTATGATAGATGCCGCGTTGCGCTTCTGCAAGTCGCGGATCTTCATACACTCGCGTGTCCGGATACATCAATTGCATTGTTTCTTTTGAACGGTGGTAATACGAGGTATAATAAATATCGAACTCGCCATATTTTTCTTTGAGATAAATACCCGTGCTACTCGCCTGCTGTCTGCCATATCTCGTTAACCCATATTCATGTGTTGATTTACCAAAGAGCGCGCGCTCATCAACTGTTTTTACATTGCCTTCCGATTCCGCGTGGCGAACCAACGTTAACAATTTTGGCCATGCCATAAATATTTTCCTCTCATATCACAGAATTTATTTTATTAGAACTATTTTTAAAATGCTGTATTATATGATATCTGTCAATCCCTTTCTTTTACTCTTCTCTTATTCGCGCGAATAAGAGAAGAGTCTTAGATCGGTTGATGACGGATTGACAAATTGTCAATAAGTAGTACCCTTTTGATAGTTATAGGACTCACGGGTTTTGATGCAATTCAAGGAAAAAGCCTTGCCTACCTGCCTATCGGCAGACAGGCCGGCAGGCAGGGAGGAGCGGAATAAGCCATATTGTACTCATACGGTGTTGAGCACTGCAGCTTTTGACGCAGAAGTGCGCCAAACGCGTAAGTCCTAAGTTAATTAAATCATAATAAGAAGAGAGGATGATTATATGTCAAAACAAAAAAAGAAAAATGGGCAAAAAATAAAACTAGCGGTTGATGTTATTCTGTATGACGTTGACAGCGAAAGTGTATTGTTAGTGAAACGAAACATAAAACCGTTTAAAGGACGTTGGGTTCTTCCGGGCGGACACGTAGAATATGGTGAAACAACGGAACAGGCGGCGATACGAGAAATGGAAGAAGAATTACACATTAAAATAAAGCTTGAAGGACTCGTTGGAGTATATTCAAATCCAAAACGCGATCCGCGAGGGCATATGGTGTCTGCCGCATATTTTGCTTCTACAAAGCAAAGCGACGCGATTCGGCTCAATTTCGAAGCAACTCGATATCAGTGGTTTCAATTTAATAAATTTTTAAAAAGAGATAAACTTCCGAAAAAGATCGGCTTTGACCACAGAGATATTTTAAATGATTTTAAAAAAGTATTTAAAGGAAAGAAAATAATAGAAAGATTTCAAACGGAATGGCAACAAAACATGAATTTATATGCTTTGACTTTCCGTCATCGTTAAGGAGAAAAAAATGCATTTTCACGGAAAGGGAACTATCGAGAGGGCAAATAAAGGATTAGAGATGTTGGTTGATGCAATAAGCGGCGCAACAGAAGAGGATAAAAGAAAATGGAAAAAAGTCATGGAACGTTACGAGAGAATTGAGAAATATAAAGAATCAAAATTGAAGGAGAAAAAATAATATCAGAATCAGAAAAAAAAGAAAAAATAGCGGAAGGTTTACAATTTGTTCCGCTTGAAAAACTTCAAGAATTAAATAAAGAGCTACAGATACTTT
>CAZVCF010000003.1:0-13610 GCA_964626355.1 uncultured Gammaproteobacteria bacterium | reverse complement strand
CAATTTGTTCCGCTTGAAAAACTTCAAGAATTAAATAAAGAGCTACAGATACTTTCAAAAAGTTTGGCTGATTTGAATTCCGCGTTTCCGGAGACAAAAGCGTTTCTTAAGGCAAAAGGAAAAACAAATGTGCGTCAATTAACAGCGAAAGAAAAAGCAGAACTTTTAGAGCATTTGCGCAAAGTGTTTCTAAAAGTAGCAAATTAGGAGAAAAAATGTCATATATAGATGAGATAGAAAAAGAATTTATCGCGAATAATTGGAGAACAGAACGGAAAACGCAATACGGTTTACTTATGACGCGTCCATTGCCGCAAGAGATAGTTGAGCAATGCAAAAGTGACGAAAGCGATTTTTCTGTTTTCGGAAAAATAATTCGCGCGCTACAAAATTTATTTTAGCCAAATAGAGTATATTAAAATTAAAAGGTCAGTCTTTACTGGCCTTTTCTGTTTTTTGTAAGGAACGCGTTGTTGCTTGACTTTTTTTGAGAATGTGTTATCCTATTCAATAATTGTTCTTTATAGCACAAAGTTGAATCACGCACCTATGTTTAGATCTGCGTTAATCTGCGTTTAGATCAGCGTTGATTCGCGTTTGAGAAGAAAGAGGATAGTATATGAAAACACAAATAGATTTTGACATTGATCAACACGTCATTTTTGAAGTATTAGTCGGTTCGCGCGCGTATGGGCTTGCAACGGAAGAAAGCGATTATGACTATCGCGGAGTAGTTGTTCCTCCACAACGTTATTTTTTTGGTTTCGCGTCTCGGTTTGAACAATATCAAAGTGAAGTGCCAGACGATAGGGTGCTTTACGACGTCCGTAAATTTTTTAAATTAATCGCAGAAGGCAATCCAAATCTTACGGAGATGTTGTGGGTGCCAGATTCTTGTCTTAAGACTATAACGGGAGTGGGGGAAAGAATATTTTTGAATCGTGGATTATTCATCTCAACTCGTTTTAAACATCGTCTCGTCGGTTATGCGGACGAACAAGTAAAATTAATACAACGACATCTCAAATGGATGAAACAAGCACCTTTGCCGCATACTCCAGAATGGCGTTTTTATCAGCAATGGCTTGAAAATCGCACTACGCGACGATACGGAGCTGAAGAAAAATTCGGTTATGATACAAAGAACGGAATGCACATTGTGCGCCTATTGCGCATGTGCGAAGAATTATTGAAAACAGGCGCACTAAACGTAGTGCGCAAAGATAGAGAAGAATTATTATCGATTCTACATGGCGCATGGACATTTGAACATCTTATAGAGTGGGTTGCTCACCAGAAGCAAAAATTGGATGTATTGTACCGCTCGTGCGATTTGTTGCCGCGAAGCATTGACATGAATAAAGTCGATGTATTGTGTCAGGAAATCGTTGAGGAATTTTTCGGTTATAGAAAAAGAACGTGGTTATAGGAAAAGAATATACTAAGACGAGATCGTCACGCTCGCCTCGAGGCTCGCTCGAGATGGCATTTCGTAATTCAAGGTATTATAAATAAAAAAATAATGATTAAAGGGGTCAATTTAAAATTGACCCCTTTTTTTGAAATTAGAAAATTGAAAGCATGGTGAGTTCACTGAAATTGCAGAGTGTAAAATCAGGTTTCGTGTTTAGTAATCGCGAAAGGGAATGAACGCCGCGCGCGTAGGCGATGCTTACGCATTTTGCTTGTTGCGCGTGCGTAACATCTTGTTCTTGGTCGCCAATATAAGCAACTTGTTTCGGATCCAGAGATAATTTTTTAATGAGCAACGTAATCGCTTCAGCTTTGTTTGACACGCCGCCGGCGTGATAGGTAAAAAATTGCTTAAGCTCATGCGTATGAAGAAGCCTCTCGGTAATGATGTTTTGTTGCGTGCTAATAACGCCAAGCACTATCTTTTTATTTTTTAACCATAGAAGCGTTGGGAAAACATCAGAAAATGGCTGCGGCATTTCTTGCTCACTATAAAATTTATTATACAGTTCATACAGTTGAGCGTTCGTTGCCATTTCTTCGGTTATGCCGACATCGCGATATATTTTCGTCCATGGCTGACAAAATTTTTCCCGCAAGTCTTTGAGTGAAAAAAGCGACTTCTCAAAACGAACAAAAATGCCGTTTATTGAGTTCAAAAATTGTTTTTCCGTATCATCAAAAAGCGTGCCGTTCACATCACAAATTAAAAGTTTCACTTTCATTTTTTTTGTTGTTCCCTTTCTTTGTTAAGAACAAATTTTGAGATGATATCAAGATAGCATAGAAGTAGCGATCTGTCAATGTTCGTAAAAGTGAATAAAATCAATGGTTTCAGGGCTATTGACCCCGCACCTTTCAGCGATGCGCGCTTTGCGCGCTTGAAGAATATCGCTGAAAGGTGCGGGGTATTGACAAATTTTATGAAATATGGTATATTGATGAAGTGAGCGAAGAATAAAGAAAGAATGTATTTTGTTCTTTTTTATTCTGAGCGAACGAGTCAATATATCGGTAGATATATTATTAACATAATTAAGTTCTATAAAATTTATACAAAATGTCAGATTAACTGCGTGCCAAGAGACAACGATTTAATCTGATAAAAAATAAAAGAGGAGAAAACTATAATGAGTAAATTAAATAATCTCTATAAAGAATTAAATAATCTCTATAAAGAATTAAATCTCCATAGAGAATTAGAGAAGTTAATAAAAAAGCAGAAACTTGCTATTGAAATGCAGAATAAAGACAATCGTAAACTTGCTGGATTAGCAGGCTGGAGTGTAGATTTAGAATTCGGTCCCAATAGCAAATCAGCAGAAGAAGCGGCCTTTCATATTGGTATTGAAATCGATGCGTTAAGATACAAAATAAAAAAATTAGAAGAAGAAGCAGGAGTGTAAAAAATTAACCAGTTTGGCGGGAGATAAAATTTTTCGCCGAACACACATTAGAAAAGGAGTTATGTCATGAAAGAAACAAAATTTGTTATTCACCAAAAATTAGAGAAGTTAGTTCTCTGGTCTGGATCAGAAAACGTCCGTGATGAGATAATCGATACTTTTGAAAAAGAAGTATTATTGTCATGGATAACCGTACGAAGAAATGACGAAGACGAATTGGTTGTTCTTACACCAACACCAACAAAGGATATTTTTGTCAGCATGAATGAAGATGGCATCTTTTTGTATAATAAAGACGCTAAACCAGTTAATTCTGCGTTGATGAATACGGTTCTGATACCATGGGACAACGCATATGAGATGGAATACGCAGGAAAAGAAATAGACCCGATAACAGTCACTGCGATGATGTAAATTCAATAAAAATAAAAAAGGAGAAAAATAATGGGCTTTATATTTTTTATAATATTAGTGATATTTATTCTGACGCTTTGTGGCGATAAAGGAATAGATATAGATTAAAAAGGAGGAGAAAAGGAGCCGGCCCGGAAGGCGACGGCTCCTTTGAATTTTGAAAACCTCCCGCAATTAAATTGCGGGAGGTTTTATTATTATTTTGTTTCAAGATATACTGTCGATTTGTCAAGTCGTCATAAAACAGGTACTATTTAAAATATCTGTTCTTTAATTTTATATATTGTAAAACAAATTGAAATGGAGGTGGTCTAATGAAAAATTTTCTTATTTTTTGGCGAAAGTGCAAAGAATTACTACGTAGATATCCGATTATAGCAAAAGTCGCGGTTATTGATTGTACTCTTCTTCTTTCCTGCGCATGGTTTGGTTTCTCTTCATATACGCCGCTCGAGCGTCGTGCAGAAGTTTCTTATTCAGATTTTTGGAATTATTATAATTGGGGACAAATCAAAAAAATAACCTTCTATCGAATGAGCCGTCAAATATGGGGTACGTTGACAACGAAACGCAACGATCGGTATATTATTTTTAAAACAGGAGTGCCGGGACAATGGAGTTTTCAAGAGCCAGATAAAGAAGAAAATCGTTTTATAGCGCTTGCCAACAGTAAGACAACTTCGTTCCCGATTGCGTTTCAATCTTCTACTCCTTATTTTGAAGATGCGACGGACGCTTTTCGCGAAGTATTTTTTATTCTCTTCGGTTTGAGTTGCGTGGCGATTTTTATACTCGTTGTTTTTCAATCGCAAGATCCTTTATCTAAAGCAGGAAAGATGACGCGTGGAACCGGTGTTGAAGTTATCGCGCCGGAGAAAAGAATCACTTTTGCCGATGTCGGCGGAGTTGATGAAGTACTTGAAGAAGTAAAAATTATTGTTGAATTTTTGAAAGAGCCGGCGAAATTCAGTAAGCTCGGCGGACGATTGCCCAGAGGATATCTTTTTGTCGGACCGCCGGGAACCGGAAAA
Organism: uncultured Gammaproteobacteria bacterium; assembly: GCA_964626355.1. Lineage (GTDB taxonomy): Bacteria > Patescibacteriota > Patescibacteriia > UBA2591 > CAZVCF01 > CAZVCF01. Next base: position 9,286 of record CAZVCF010000003.1, on the reverse strand, counting down.
ACGCTTCTTGCAAAAGCGGTCGCCGGCGAAGCAAATCGTCCATTTTTTTCAGCTTCGGGAACCGATTTCGTCGAGGTGTTTGTCGGCGTCGGTCCAGGAAGAGTGCGTGATTTATTTAAACGCGCGAGAGAGAATAAACCATGTATTATTTTTATTGATGAAATTGACTCGGTCGGTCGTGCGCGCGCTGCTGGAATTCAGGCTGGCGGAAGCGAAGAATACGATAATACGCTTCAGCAACTTCTCGTTGAGATGGATGGAATGAACACGGCGGAAGGCGTGGTTCTGATCGGCGCGACAAACAGACCGGAACGATTGGATTCAGCGTTAGTTCGTCCGGGGCGTTTTGATAAACATATTGTCGTTAATCGGCCGGATGTGAATGGACGGGTAACTATTTTAAAAATTCATACACGGAAGATAAAATTGCGCGATGACGTTGATCTTCATAAAATCGCTCAGATTATTCCGGGATTTACCGGCGCTGAAATTGAAAATTTAGCGAATCAGGCGGCGCTTATTGCCGCGCGGAAGGGTAAAGAGTATGTTGATATGGATGATTTTAATGAAGTTCGCGATACGGTGGTTATGGGCGAAGCAAGACATATTTTTATCGCTGACGAGGATAAGAAGAGAATTGCTTATCATGAACTCGGGCATACGATTGTGGCGATTTTTTCTTCACCAACTGATCCGGTTGAGAAAGTAAGTATTATTCCACGCGGACTCTCTCTCGGAGCGACATTTCAAATGCCGAAAGAAGATCAGGTTTTTGCGACAAAGCAGAAATTATTGGCGCAGTTGCGCGTGATGTTAGGCGGACGCGCGTCGGAACTTGAATTTTTAGGCGATGATGTAAGTAATGGCGCCAGAGACGATCTCAATCGCGCGACGGTTCTTGCGAAAAAGATGATCGGAGAGTGGGGGATGAGCGAGAAATTCGGCCCGATGGTATATACGGAGGATCAGGGCGCGTTCTTGCAAACGAATCAAACATTTTTTTCTTGTTCAGAAAAAACGCGGTCTGAAATCGACGAAGAAATAAAGAAAATGATTGTTAATGCCCAGCGCGAGGCGCAAGAAATTATTCGCGCGCGCAGGAAAGAGATCGAAGCGATTATTCCTATTCTGTTTGAAAAAGAAACGCTTACCAAAGAAGAAATCGATGAGATACTTAAAAAAATATAAAACAAAATTCCGCTTCGATGACCATCGGAGCGGAATCTATTTTATATTTTTATAATGAATGAGTGAATGAAATTTTTAATTTTTTCATATCCACTCATTCTTGCCATGGCAAGAATGAGTGGATATGGCATTTTAAAAATTATATGGATAAAGAAAATATATCAAAATTTCGCGTTGCAGTGCGGCGCGAGGGTTTATCGTCAAAAACAATAAACGTTTTTAGAAAAATTATCTACGATTATTACCGCGCGAACGGCAGAAAATTGTTATGGCGAGAAACAATCTCAATAAATCCATACTACATTTTGGTATCGGAAGTGATGCTCCAGCAAACGCAGGTTGATCGTGTCAAAGAAAAATATATGGAATTTATAAAAGCGTTTCCGACGATACGATTTCTAGCGCGCGCGCCGTTACGTAAGATACTGCGTGTATGGCAGGGATTAGGTTATAATCGCCGCGCGTTGTCGCTCAAAAATTTGGCGATGATAGTATGTAAAAAATATGATGGCACATTACCAAAATCAGTTGAAGCGCTTGACGCGTTGCCCGGCATCGGTTACGCGACTGCTTCGTCAATCTGCGCGTTCGCGTTTAACGCGCCGACCGTTTTTATTGAAACAAACATACGGTCAGTTTTTATTTTTTTCTTTTTTTGGAATAAAAAAAATGTGTTTGACAAACAGATAGCATCATTAGTTGAGAAAACGCTCGATAGTAAAAATCCACGCGTATGGTATTGGGCATTGATGGATTATGGAGCGATGCTTAAGAAAGAATATCCGAATCCGAGCCGCGCGAGCGCGCGCCATCATCAACAGAGTCCTTTTGCAAATTCTCATCGGCAATTACGCGGACAGATTTTAAAGTTCGCGCTCGCGCGTCAAACTATCAATGAAAAGGATATTAAAAGAAAAACAAAACGAACACAAAACGAGATCATAAAAGCATTCTATGAATTAGAAAAGGAAAAATTATTGAAAAGAATAGGGAAAGGGTATAGTATAGAATAGATGAATACCTTGAATCACGAAATTCCTTCTCTCGGCGCGCGTCTTTCAGGGGGCAGAATCCGAACCCGCGTCAATTGAGAAGTTCAAAAATGGTTGATTTCAAGGCGCGACGACGAAGACGTAGTCTGGTACTACTTCGAGGAGGAGTAACGAAGAAATCAGCCATTTTTGAGCTTCCCTACTGGGCGAGTCGCGCGTGCTCATCTTCTTCGTTGCTCGTCGCTCGCGTATCTTTCCTCTTGATACGCTTCGCTCCTCGCGCCTCGAAGATAAGCACGCGCGACTTCGCTCAATTGATGCGGGTTCGGATTCTGCCCCCTCTACACGGATATTTTCCTGCCTACCGGACAGGCAGGTCTGCTGAAAAATTCCTCGTGCTCCCCCTCTCCAGTTTTGCATAAAAGTATCGACCTATTTTGTAGTTTCTACGCGATTTAATGCTACGCACTCTATCATTGTTTATGCGCAAAACTGGGGAGGGGTCGCAATGGTTCAAAAAGACGCGCACCTCGACGGAATTTCGTGATTCAAGGTTATGTTAAAAAAAAGAAAAAGCAAAAAGATAGTGCGCGTTACGCGCTCAGCAGGCGGCGTTGTGTTGAATCATCGCGGAGAAGTGCTGGTGATTAATCAGCGCGGCAATTCATGGTCATTGCCCAAGGGACACATTGATGCAGGCGAGACGCCGCTTGAAGCGGCGCAACGGGAAATTTATGAGGAATCGGGGATTCAACAGCTCTTTTATATCAAAAAACTTGGTTCATACAAGCGATATCATATTGGCAAGGATCCGCGGCATGACGATAAAACTGAGTTAAAAAACATAACGATTTTTTTATTCAAAACGAAAGAAAAGATTCTGAAACCGCGCGATCCGCATAATCCTGAAGCGCGATGGGTGAGAAAGAAAAATGTGGCAAAGTTATTAACGCACCCGAAAGATAAAGCGTTTTTTAAAAAAATTAGGCGTACAATCGCCTAATTTTTTGTCTAAAAATTTAAAGAAAATAGCCGCTTATCAATTATATACACTATCTACACGATCGTTTAATATGTGTATATAATAAATCTTGAATTACGAAATGTGTCTCTGTAGTGTCATTGCGAACCGCCAGCTGGCGGTGCAGCAATCTCTGTCTCGGAATGCGAGATTGCTACGTCAGTCCCGATGACCATCGGGGCTTCCTCGCAATGACACTATTCGAGAGTTTCGTAATTCAAGGGAATTACAAGATTTTTTCTCACGCTTCAATAGAATTTTGTCGTCATTCGAGGTTTTGAAATTTTGTCTCGAACGTGTTTAAAACGCCGACAGTTAAGTCAGCGTTTTATTGTTACCATATTCATTATATATCTATGAAGCTGGCCGCACCCCAGCCAGGATTCTGCAAAAGAACAAATGCTATGGCGATAGAGATAAGAAAAGTGACGATTGAAAGCAATACTGTTTTTGTGAACTGCCATACAGAGAGATGTAAAATGAGATTTCCGTTGCGGATTTCAACTGCTTTCAAAAACATTCTGACAGTGATTCCTTTTGCGGTATGAGGAAGTTTATAAATTGGTATATTTTGTAGAGCCATTGCTGCGGTATTCTCAACTGATACGTTAAACCATTTTTCGCTTTTCGTTCCTATTGCGTCGGCGTTTTTGTTGATTTTTAGAGAATCGACAAACTTGTCAATAAATTTTTTTACCTTTGTGGATACGGTTTCCTCTTTGATGGTTATAGCTTGTATTGTTATATTTTCTGGTTTGAAATAAAATGCGCCTTCTCCATTATCATAAAAAGGAACTCCTTGAGCAGAGACGATAGCGGTGAATTCTTGATTCCATTTTTTTCCGTTAAAATGCGCGGTCAAATTCAATGAAGTATTCTTGAAATCGATATTTAAAGAGGTGAGCGTAATGCCATTTTTTTCGATTGGAATTTTTTCGCTGACCCTGTTTTTGATCTCTTGTTCAGTTATTGTAATATCTTGTATAGCATATATTCCAAAAATAATCCCAAAAATGGAAATGACCGTCAAGCAGGCGGTAACCGTTAGAACGATATTTCTTTTTGTCACGGCAGTTTCTTTCTTTTTTAGTTTTTAGATTGATAGATCAACTATCAATTCACTGTTTATAGAATAGCATATTTTTCGAAAAATGTCAATATCATTTATTTTTTTTGCTTGTGGACATCATTTTTGAAAAAAATAGCGTGCTGATATAATAGAAGAATGAAATCTATTTTATTGGATAAAATTCTATGCGATGGCAAGGCGTTGTATTGCGCGTATGATCATGGCTTGGAGCATGGTCCTGATGATTTTGACGAAAAAGATTGGGATCCAAATTATATTTTAGATATCGCGCTCAAAGGAGCGTATCAAGCGGTCATACTCCACAAAGGAATCGCGGAAAAATATTACGCGCCGTGGAAAGGACGCAAAAAGGTTGCGTTGATTTTGAAGGTAAATGGAAAAAGTAAAATTTTTCAAGGAGACGATCCGTATTCTCCGCGCGTGTGCTCGGTTAATTACGCGCTTAAATTAGGCGCAGCCGCGGTCGGTTATACGATTTATTTAGGAAGCAAGGAAGAACGATTGATGTTCGCGGAATTCGGCGCGTTGGTCGAAGAAGCGCATAACGCCGGCATTCCCGCGATCGCGTGGATTTATCCTCGCGGTGAATTTGTAAAAGACGATGATTCGCGCGAAATCACCGCGTATGCGGCGCGATGCGGTTTGGAACTCGGCACAGATATCATTAAAATTAAATACAGCGGTTCGTATATCAATTTTGCGCACGCGGTTAAAATGGCTGGTCGGGCGAAAGTTGTTTTATCCGGCGGGCCAAAAGTCAGCGATGAAGAATTTTTAAAAATTGTTAAAGCGACAAAAGAAGCGGGAGCGATCGGCGTTGCGGTCGGCCGCAATGTATGGCAACATCAGCAGCCGCTTGAGATGACGAGGAAGATAAGGGAAATACTGGGATTATAAATAAAAATGTAAAAATCAAAATGTAAAATGGCAATGCAAAATTTAAAAATGGATTTAAGAAAAGATTAAAAATAATTTTAACATTTTAGATTGAGATAGCTACAAAATTCAACAGTTATCCTTCAAGCGAAAAGGTAGTTCTCGACCTTGCTCGAACTGTAATACGGTTATACTTCGAGCGGAGTCGAGAAGTAATCCATAGTATCCTTCGAGCGAGCGGAGCGAGTCGAGAAGTTCGAACAAAGGTAATTCTCGACTCCGCTCGAAGACTAGATTTTGAGTTTTATAACCATCTCATTGTCATTTTTCATATCCGAAGTGCGTGAGGAAAGATAAAAAATGTTTTATCTTTCCGAACGAACGAGGATATATCGAAGATACTTTGATTTTTGATATTTACATTTTATATTTTTAGTTGTTAGTCATTCACTCTTAACTATCATCGTATGTTCAAAACTATTTTGTTGATTGTAAGCGTTATTGTGCTCGGGGTCGGAATTTATTTTCTGGGGCAGGCGATTATGGGAAAATCCATCGCGCCTGCGTCGATAGCCAATGAATCGCCGCCTGCGCAAGAACCGCTTCAAGAAATCTCCGCGACGCAAAAGAGTTTTTCGGTCGCGTTTGAACAGGTTCCACAATCAGGAGAAGCGAACAAACCGATTTCGTTGAGTTGGCGCGTGGAATCGAGCGAAGCGATGGAAATTAATCATACTGCAATTCATTTTGGATACCAGAGCGTGTTTGATCCGAAGTTGCCTGGAGATTACAAAGGTGGCGCGTCTGAAATTAAAGCTGGACAAATCCCAAGTTCGTTTTCATCTGAAATTATGCCGACATCAGCAGGAACGCTTTTTCTTCGCGCGCACGCGCTTATTGACGGAAAACATTTTTGGTCTGACGAGGCGGCGATGACGATTAATGAAGCGCCGGTTGCTGAACAATCACCAGAAGTTCCGGCAGAACAGCCTGCGCCCGAAGGGGGCGCGTCTGGTCAAGAGATGAATCAACCTGCGGCAGAAGGGGTTACTTCAAGCGGGGAGAATCCAGAGGGAGGAGAGCCTCAACAGCCTCCGGCAGAACAACCGCAACAACCGCCGGCAGAACAGCAGATAATCCAAAAGCCGCCGAAAGAATTCATTATTGAAGGGACAGAGTTTAAATTTTCTCCGCAAAATATTTTTGTGAAAGCAGGGGATCAAGTGAAAATTACGTTTCGCAATGTCGGCCAAGCGCCGCATAGTTATACGATTGAGGGACTTGCGATTGACACAGGAACTATTTTTACCGGCGATGAAAAAGTTTTAGAATTTCAAACTCCGGCGGAACCGCAAACGATCAATGTAAGTTGTTCGGTCGGAAATCATAAAGCGCAGGGAATGGTCGGAAGTATTGTGGTGGAGTGAAATTAGGAGGATAGGCTCTAGGAGAACGAAGAGGGAAGGTTTTATAATTTTATTTTACGCGTGAAAAAGCGAAAAGGGCGGATTGTATTCCGCCCTTTTGTTTTTTAAAATATTGATGCGTTGATGGTCAGTTCAAAGATTGTTCGTTGTATTATTAATATGTTCTTTGGCAAGAATATATCCAAACGCAAGGCCAGCGCATATCGAAATAAAGAAAAGAATTACTCCGATGATGAGCTTCCATTCATCATCATTTGGTAGTACTATCCCTACAAGAATCCACAGCCACATAAATAATATACTTATACCAATCAGTAGTTTTTTCATTTTTATATCTCCTCATTTGTTTTTTTCAAGAAAATGTTTGACATCTAACTCGCGCAATTCATTTACTGTTGTTATTTCTTTTGTTAACTCCCCAATCTGTTTTCGCGATAACTCAAGCTGTTTTTCCAATTGCGTAATTTTCGCCGCGCGTTCAATGAGATCGTTATCTTTCGCGTACAGCGTTTTTCTAAACTCCGAAATTTGACTAAGAGACTTTTGGTTGCCGTCCGAGATTTTCTGATTAGTTTTTTTTAGTTCTTCAATAATTTCCGTGAGTTCCTTGATAGTGTTCTCTAGAGCGGAAATCTTTTTAGCAGATCGCGTTGCAAGAAGTTTAAAGACAGCAAGCATTATGAGAATAAGCGCTACAATACCGATTTGATAGTTCGATCTATTTTTTGCAATAGCAACAACGGCTTTTTGTTGTTTTTCTTTTTCTTGTTCAAGTGTGTTTATTTTGTTTTGCAGATTTTCTTTTTTTGACTGTTCTATTCGCTCATCTGATATAATTTGATCAATCTTTTTTTGTAATGAAGCAGTGTCGCCTTTAGTAATTGATCGGACAAGATAGATCAACCTGTTTATTTTTGCGTCTGCCTGTTGCTCTGTTGTTTCTGATTCGGCGGGTATCATGCTCGCGTTAGACGCGTAGGGAAGCATAAATAGTACACTCGCTATAACGAGTACGATAAACATAATATATTTTTTCATATGGTTTTCTCCTTTGTTTTTTATTTGATAATATTTTTAGCGTCCAACATTTCTATCATTTCAACAAACCACGAAAAGAAATCGTAGGCAATCCATGATTTGCAATTAACACAGTCAAGCGAGATGGTATCCGCGCCAATATGACCGCATTTTTTGCCGAAATTTTTTTCCAGATATTTTTTCAATTTATTTTTGTATTCTTTGCTTTTTTGGACGAATGTCCTTCTTTTTTTGGTTTTATTTTTCTTCATTTTTTCCTTTTTTGAGAATATTGTATAGAACAAATAGATATAAATAATATAACGTATAGTACGGCTTGTGTCAAGAGGGTGTGCATAATGCCAGATACATATATTGGAATTTCGCAGTTATACTTTATTGAATGTCGATAACGGTAGTTACAATATACTAAACCCTGATTTTCGCATAGCGAAAATCAGGGCTGTTTTTTATTTTTTTTGTATCGACTTACCATTGCCATGGCAATGGTAAGTCGATATGGTTTATTGAGAATAAAAATGAGGCAGTAAAAATGTAACTAAAACGGTAATAAAAATTGTTTTATCAATATCTCACTATTTATGCCATGGCATAAATAGTGAGATATTGATTTATTTGAGATATCGTTTTTCAGTCGTATTGAATCTCTAATTTTTTTACTTCGGAGATGTGTTTTTTTAACTCTTTTTCGATACCTAGATTGAAGGTAAGATAGGAGAGACCGCAATCGGCGCATGAGCCAATAAGTTTAATTGAGACGATGCCGTTTTTGAAGTCAATAAATTCAAGATCGCCCGCGTGCGACCATAAGCTCGGGCGAAAGCTTTCTAAAATTTCTTCAATTTTTTTGTCCAATGATTTTTGTGCCATTTTAAAAGTATAAACTCCTCATTGATTTTTGCAATGAGGAGTTTTTGTTGATTGTTATATTTTTTTTGCTATTTCGTCTATTTTCTTCAGTAAGTTTTTATCGCGGCCTTCGCCTAAGAGGCTGCTACTTATGACATACGTCAAGATTTGCATCGCAAGATCTCGGTCTTCTATCTCTATGATATTTTCCGACTTATGGAAGCCAGTGAAGCCGGTTATCGGAACAGGGCTTGTAACTGCGCACGCAACATAAAGTTCCCGTCCTATTTTTCGTAATATCTCCGGATGATCTAATTGTTGCCGCGAGGTAATGCCGGGCCACCATGAATTGCCGATTTTAATTAAGACGACTTTTATTTTTCCTTGCCGCAGATCCTCAACAAAATTAGTTATCGCGGTTGTTTTTTTAAAGATCGTATCGACAAGCGGAATCCCAATATTTCTATTTTTGAGAAATTTAATCAGAAAGCCAAGCGCAAAGATGATGCCGATGCAGTAGGGGATTGAAATCGCGTAGTTTGTTTGCCAAGTGTTTGGAAGCAAGACAGTGATTTGCCATACCGCATTCAAAAAAAGTTTTATAATCGAGATGAGAACGCCGATAAGCGCCGCGCCAATAAGTCCTATAAGGAAAAGCGTTTTTATTTTATGAAATACTGTTTTAAGGAACATTTGATACTCCTTTCTTCTGAGACGCTGATCAACGTTGATCTAAACGCAGATTAACGCTGATAGATAGGTTGCTCAATTTTTTCTACTATTGTAAAGATTTCTATTGTTTAAT
>CAZVCF010000002.1:7183-42611 GCA_964626355.1 uncultured Gammaproteobacteria bacterium | reverse complement strand
GCTGGGTTGCCAATTTTCGTTCGAGCGGGAAGATTTATTTTTTAGAAATACGCGACGGATCGGGATTTATTCAGGCGATTGCCGATCAAAAAGCGCTTTCCGCAGAACAGTGGGAGACAATACAAAGTATCTCTCTTGAATCGTCTGTTGAGGTAACCGGCATAGTCACCAAACATCCAAAGCGAGATGAATACGAAGTGCAAATTAAAGAGGTAAAATTAATACAGCGCGCGGAGGAATATCCGATTGGCAAAAAAGAGCACGGACCGGATTTTCTTTTGGATAATCGCCATCTATGGCTTCGTTCGCCGAAGCAATGGGCGATTCAGCGGATTCGCAATACGATTATCAACGCGACATACGAATTTTTGAATGATCGCGGATTTATCAAATTGGACGCGCCTATTTTAACTCCGACATTTTGCGAGGGAACAACTGAATTATTTGAAATAGACTATTTTGGCGAAAAAGCGTATTTAACGCAATCAGGACAGTTATATTTGGAAGGAGCGCTCGCAGCATTTGGAAAGGTGTTTGATTTTGGCCCGGTATTCCGCGCGGAAAAATCGAAAACGCGCCGTCATCTTATTGAATTTTGGATGATGGACGCTGAAGCTGCATTTGTTGAATATAAAGAAAATTTAGAAATTCAAGAGCAGCTCGTTAGTTGTATAGTTCAAAAAGTTTTGCGCGATAACGGAAAAGAATTAGCGATGTGTGAGCGCGCGATCGGGGCTCTCGAAAAAATAAAAGCGCCTTTTTACCGTATTGACTATAATGACGCGATCAAAGAATTGCACGCGTCAGGATCTGATATTAAAGAAGGAGATGATTTGGGCGCTGACGATGAGACACTACTCACGCAAAAATACGATAAACCAATTTTTATAGAACGATATCCTTCAGCGATCAAAGCGTTCTATATGAAAAATGATCCGGATGACCCATCGCGTGTTCTGAATGCGGATTTATTGGCGCCGGAAGGATATGGGGAGATTATCGGCGGAAGTCAACGAGAAGAAAACCTCGATGCATTACTTAGAAAAATGAAACAATTTAATGTGCCGATTGATAAATTTCAATGGTATATCGATACGCGACGATACGGAACCGTTCCTCATTCAGGATTTGGCTATGGTCTTGAGCGCATTGTCGCATGGATATGCGGGCTTCATCATGTGCGTGAAACGATTCCGTTTCCAAGGATGCTAAAGAGGATGTACCCGTAAAAATGTAAAATGTAAATATCAAAAATCAAAATGACAATGCAAAATGTAAAAATAAATTTAAAAAACCTAAATTTTAATTCAAAATTAAAAATTGAGTTATTAAAAATTCATTAAAAATTTTAAATTTTAAATTGTCATTTTGATTTTTACATTTTGATTTTTAAATTTTTTTCTAATTTCCTAATCCTATGAAACGTGGTCGTATTATTTTTACTGCTCTCTTACTGCCGGTTGATTATATAATGCTCGTTGTATCGGGCATTCTTATTTATTACGCGCGATTCAATGTGATGACGCAATTTCGTCCGGCGATTTTTGAAATACCGTTTCAGAGATATTTTGTTTTGACGCTTGTTGTCGCGTTCGTATGGCTCATTCTGCTCGTTGTGTCCGGATTGTACGCGCGAGAGAAAAGAAATCTTATCGGAGAATTTTTTACTATTTTTTCAGCAATCACCTTCGGCGCGATGTTTTTAGTGCTGTACATTTTTTTTAATCGCGAATTATTCAATTCGCGGTTTATTATTCTTGCCGCGTGGTTTCTGACTCCGTTTATCGTTATGATCGGACGAATTATTATTTTCTACGCGCAGAGACGCACTTTTAAGAAAGGAAAATTACGGGAACGATTGTTGTTAATTGGACACTCGGAAGAAGCTCAAAAAATCGAGCAGTATATTCGCGTAAATCCTTTTTTAGGATATGAAATTTCCGCGCGCTATTATTCACTTGAAGAATTGAAGAACGATTCTCGCGAATGGTTTTTGTTTGACGCGGTCGTGTTATGCGATAGAGATTGGTTGCATACTGATATTTTGAAATTACATGAAGTATGCGAACAGCGGCAACTGATTATGCAATATGTCGCTGACACCTTCAGCTCTCTTGCGTCAAATAGCCGCGTTATAATGATGGGAGGATATCCGTTCATTGAAGTTATGAAAACGCCGCTTGAAACCGCATGGAAGCGGATTGAAAAACGCGTTGCAGATGTCGTCGGCGTAATTTTTTTTCTTATCCTCTCGCTACCGTTTTTTATACTCGTTCCGATCGCGATAACGCTTGATTCCTCTGGACCTATTTTTGTCAGATTGTTGCGTGTAGGCGAACGCGCGCGCAAATTTTATATCTACAAATTTCGTTCAATGGTGAAGGACGCGCATCTTTTAAAGGAACAGTTGAAACAGTATAATGAAAGAGGCGATGGACCGCTTTTTAAGATGAAAGATGATCCGCGCGTCACGCGCGTCGGCGCAATCATACGACGATTGAGTATTGATGAATTGCCGCAATTATGGAATGTGCTTAAAGGAGAAATGAGCGTGGTGGGACCGCGTCCGCACGAACCGCAAGAAGTTCTGCAATACGGTTTGCGTCATCAGGCGTTATTGCGCGTTAAACCAGGCATTACCGGGCTCGCGCAAATAAGCGGACGAAGCGAACTTTCTTTTGAAGATGAAGCACGTCTTGATATGTATTACCTTGAACACTGGACGATTTTTTTGGATATATGGATTCTATTGAAGACAGTAGGAGCGGTGTTTAGGGGAAAGTGAATAAAATGTAAAATTAAAAAATCAAAATGAAAAATGACAATGTAAAATATAAAATTATTTCTTATATTGCTTTTGATATTTTTGAATTTTGATTTGTCATTTTCCATTTTGATTTTTCCATTTTGATTTATAGTTATTCATTTATGCTCGAAATTATCATCGGTCTTGAAATCCATCTTCAATTGAAGACAAAAACGAAAATGTTTTGTTCGTGCGTGAACGAATCGCTCGCGCAACCGAATACTAATGTGTGCCCGATTTGTATCGGGCATCCGGGCGTATTGCCGGTTTTAAATAAAAAAGCGCTGGAATTAGGGTTGCGATTGGGAAGCGCGCTGAAGGGAAAAATTAATCCGCGCGCCGAATTTAGCCGCAAGAATTATTTTTATCCGGACTTGCCGAAAGGGTATCAGATCAGCCAATACGAATTGCCGATTATCGAGGGAGGGTTGCTGGCCGTGCGCGTTGACGGGCAACCGAGGACAATACGATTACGACGCATTCATCTTGAAGAAGACGCGGCAAAAGATACGCACACAAAAGATACTCTGTGGACGCTGATTGATTTTAATCGTTCCGGAGCGCCGTTAGTTGAAATTGTCACGATGCCTGATATTCGATCGCCGAAGGAAGCAAAATTATTTTTGCAGGAATTGCGGCTGATAGCTCGTTACCTTGATATTTCAGACGCGAATATGGAGCGTGGCGAAATGCGATGCGACGCGAATATATCGCTTCGTCCATTGGGCGACGAAACGCTCTATCCAAAAACAGAAATTAAAAATCTCAATTCATTCAAAATTGTTGAAGACGCGCTTTCGTATGAAGTGAAACGACAGGCTGATTTGTGGAACGAAAAAAAACCGCCGCGCGATCAGGAGACGCGCGGTTACGATGAACAAAAAAAAGAAACGATACGGCGTCGTTCTAAAGAAACAGAGGGAGACTATCGTTATTTTCCCGAACCAGATTTGCCGCCGCTTAATCTCGAAAAATTTATCAAAGAAAACCAGCGCATCGTTAGCGCGGTTGAATTGCCGGAAGAGCGTCGTATGCGGTTTATGGAAATGTATTCATTCGATCCGTATGACGCCGGTGTTTTAGTCGGCGACAAGGATTTGGCTGATTACGCGGAGAAAGTTATTTCAGAATTGAAAGCATGGCTGGTGAGTTTAGAAACCGTTGAAGGAAGCGAAAAAGAAATTTGGGCGCATAATAAAACGCGATTAGTGAAGTTGGTCGCTAATTGGCTTATTCATCGTCTTCTCGCGCTGTTAAGAAGCGATGAAGCGGAATTGCTTAAAATAAGTCCGGAAAATTTTGCCGAATTTATTATTCTTTTATACGAAAATAAATTAAACGCGACGCAAGCGCAAAAAGTATTGGAAAAAATGTTTCAAAGCGGTTGCGATCCGGATGTCGCGGTGCGAGAGTTTGATATGTCAGCAAAAGGAAACGAGAAAGAATTAGAGAAAGAGATTGACGCGGTTTTGTCGGAAAATCATCAAGCGATTGAACAATATCGCCTTGGCAAAACGAATGTGCTCTTATTTCTAATCGGCCAAACAATGAAAAAAACAAAAGGGCGATATGACGCGAATACAATACGGGAGATTATTCACAAAAAGTTATCTTCGTAGACTTCTCATTGACTTTTTAACAAAAAATGGTACTTTTAAAATATATGGCGAAAAGATCACAACAATTTAGAGTGATTGTTGAACAAGATGAAGATGGTTATTTTATAGCATCGGTTCCAATATTGCCGGGTTGTTATACACAGGCAAAAACATTAACTGAATTGCGTAAAAGAATACGCGAAGCAATCTCTCTTTGTCTGGAAGTAGCAAAAATCGATACTCATTATCGCACGAGTATTCGCGAATTTGCCTATGAACCGCTTTTTATTGGTCTCGAAACAATTACTGTATAACTATGAGTCTGCGATTGCCGACGCTCAAAGCGAATGATATTATTCACATTCTTACTCAAATAGGATTTTACAAAGTGCGGACTAAAGGTTCGCACATATTTTTTAAACATCCAGATGGATGATTTACTCTTGTGCCAAAACATACCAACGAAGATATCGGTCGAGGACTTTTACGTCAAATTATAAGAGAAATCAAAATTACTCCAGAAGAATTTTTGAAATGGTTATAGGATTTCTAATTAGTTCTTTGTAGTTTCAACACGATGGCATTCTCGTTGGTAAGCGCGGTACTGAATAGTGTGCGATTAAAGAAAGTAAAACTAAGTGATGGAAGTCCGACTTCCATCACTTAGTTTTTTGAGTTTTTTCGATGATTGACATTAGAGAAATTAGTAGTACCCTAATGGTAGTTCTTGAAAAATAATAAATATAAAGGAAATAACACAATGAATAGATTAGTGATTATTGGAGGCGTGCGGACGCCGATTGGGAGTTTTGGCGGGAGTTTAAAAGATGTTTCAGCGGCGCAATTATTGGCGATATGTTTTGAGGACGTGCTTAAAAAAACGAAAATAGATCCGAAATTGATTAGCGAAGTTGTTGCTGGAAACGTGTGTCAGCCGTCTGACGCGGCGAATGTGGCAAGGTTATCCGCGCTTTTAGCAGGAGTTCCTCAAGATATTCCCGCGAAAACGGTGCAGAGAAATTGCGCGTCCGGAATTGAAGCAATTACTTCGGCGTGCCAAACATATAAAGCTGGCGACGGAAAAATATTTTTAGTCGGCGGAACGGAAAATATGTCGCAGATTCCGTATTTAGTGAAAGGTGCGCGATTTGGATTAAAGATGCAACATTCTTATTTTACCGATGGTTTGTGGGAAGGATTGACCGATCCGTTGCTCGGACAAATTATGGGACGCACGGTCGAAAATGTCGTTAAGAAATATAGCATCAGCAGAGAAGATCAGGACGATTTTGCGGTGAAGTCGCACCAAAAAGCGTTTCGCGCGAAGAGAGAGGGAAAATTTAAATCGCAGATTATTCCAATCGTGATTCAGAATAATACTGTTATCGGAGAAAAAGTGCTTTCCGGAGAAAAAATATTTGCTGAAGACGAATGCGTTAATCCCGGATTAAATAAACAGATGGCGTCACTTACGCCGGCGATTTTTATGGATGATGATATTTATCAAGCGCATAATCCAAAATCTCGCTATGAAAATGGGAAAATAATTGTTGAGAAGAAAGTTTCGAATAAAGGAACGATCACTCCGACGAATTCATGTCCAATATCGGACGGCGCTTCCGCAATGCTGATTATGACAGAAGAAGCGGCGCTTATTCTTGATTTGAAACCGGAAGCATATATTGTATCGTACGGGTACGCGGCATGTGATCCCGCGTATATGGCGGAAGGGCCGATATATGCAGTTCCAAAAGCTCTGGAAAAAGCAGGATTAAAAATAGAAGAGATAGACTTTTTCGAATTAAACGAAGCGTTTGCGGCGCAGGCGTTAGCGGATCAACGCGCGCTCGGTATTCCGGATGAAAAATTGAATGTATGGGGCGGCGCGATCGCGCTTGGTCATCCCGTTGGCGCAACAGGATCATATTTAACCGTTAAAGCAATTCATATTTTGCAAGAGTTTCAGAAACGGTATTCGATGATCACCATGTGCGTCGGCGGCGGACAGGGTGGAGCGTTAATTATTGAAAGAGCGTAAAGTAAGATAGGATTCCAATTGTGCAATACGTTCACAGTGAACAAACAAAGCGAAGTCCAGCCCCAGTTTTTGAATAAAAACTGGAGCTGGGTAGAAGCGCTTATAATTGAGCGAGCGTAAAAAATAGGCGAGATGAAATTATCATAATAATTTCATCTCGTAAAAGTAAAGTAAATAACAGGAGAAAAAAGATGGCAATTTATAAAGTTGGCGTAGTCGGCGGCGGAGCGATGGGACAAGGTATCGCGATGCTGATTGCGCAACAGGGAATACAGGTAGTTGTTAAAGAAATGAACACCGAATTGGCGAGCAAAGCGCAGGAAAAAATGTTTAAAAGAATCGGCAGCGCTGTTGAACGAGGAAAGATAATGTCCGATAAAGGTGAAATGGCAAAAGCGCTTATTGCAACAACCGCGGATTATAACGATCTGAAAGATGTTGATTTGATAATTGAAGCAGTGTTTGAACGAATGGATATAAAGAAAAAAGTTTTTGCCGAACTTGATGCACTCGTGCCTCTGTCGGTTATTTTCGCGACAAATACTTCATCACTTTCGATCACGGAAATGGCAACTGTGGTTCAGGAACAAAGAAAAGATAAAATTATCGGCGTGCATTTTTTCAATCCGCCGGTGACGATGCCGCTCATCGAACTTATTTCCGGAAAAACAACATCAATTGAAACAGTTGACGCGCTTGAAGATTTCACGAAAAATTCTCTTGGAAAAATTCCGATACGGATAAAAGAATGCCCGGGATTTTTGGCAAACAGATTATTATTACCCTATCTTAACGAAGCAACGCTTCTTCTTTCAGAAACAACGTTAACGATTAAAGAAATTGATTCTATAGCGCAACATTTCGGTTGGCCGATGGGCCCATTCATACTCTTAGATTATTTAGGGATTGATATTGGTCTTGAAGTCGCAAAAATTTTATATGAAGGATACGGCGAACGCGTGAAGCCGGCTCAGTTGATGCAAATACTCGTTGAAAAAAAACGATACGGACAAAAAGCGGGCGCGGGATTTTATGTATACGACGAAACAAAAGGATTCGAAGATAGTGCGGAGATCGTGAGTCAGAATTTTCAGAACAGAGTTGCTCTCGATCTTCAAGAAGCTTTTAAGCGAATGCTGTATGGTTTTGTGAATGAGGCGTTTTTGTGCCTTGAAGAAGGGATTGCTTCAGCAGAGGATATTGAAACAGGATGCAAATATGGCATCGGGTTTCCAATGGTTTTAGGCGGACCGTTGCATTGGGCGGAAAGCGAAGGACTTGTGGCGATTTTCGTTGAATTGAAACAGTACGAGCAAAAATACGGCATTCGTTTCAAACCATCAAAACTTCTTGAAGAATACGCGACAAACAACAAAAAGATTTTTGATGCGGAGTGGTAATCGGACATGAATAAATAATTATGAATCAGAAATAATGAATATATAAAAAACCAAAAGGGAGAAATGTTTTCTCCCTTTTTTATATTTTAGGATTTACCCGTTTGGCGTACCATGTAGAGAGAAACATATTTTTAGCCATTGACTTATCCTATTGAAAGGAGTAAAACAACAATAGTTTATTACACAATAGGAATAACGCGCTTTTATTAAAAAAGCCGTATTAAGGGAGACAAAACGATGAAATACATAGAGACAAAAGTAAGCGATCAAATGGGGATTATCGTTATTCAGAATCCTCCGCGCAACAACCTGTCAACGCCAGTTATGATGGAATTGCAATCCGCGTTTAAGGAAATGGAAAAAAATGACGCAGTTGAAGTAGTTATTCTTACCGGAAAAGGGTTATTTTCAACAGGCGCAGATGTAACTGAAATTTGGCAGATAGCGCAAAGTAATGATGTAGAAAAAGCAAAAGAATTATTGGCAAAAGCGAACAGTGTCGCGAATACAATTGAAGATTTAACAAAGCCAGTTATCGCGGCAATTGACGGCTATTGCCTTGGCGGCGGCAACGAAATCGCGATGGCATGCGGTATCCGCGTTGCATCCGATCAAGCGCAATTCGGTCAGCCGGAAATTAATTTAGGCATTATGCCAGGGATGGGCGGAACGCAGCGACTTCCGCGTTTGGTCACGGATGTAAAAAAGGCGGTTTATATGCTTGTTGCCGGAAATATTATTTCCGCACGCGATGCGCACGCGATACGTTTGGTTGATTTTGTTGTTCCGCAAAAAGATTTAATCGCAAAAACAAAAGAAATCGCAAAAATAATTATGGAAGGGGATAAAGAATTTGACGATTTATCGTCCCAACTGGCGCGTCCCGAACGTACAGAAGCGGATAAGCAGAAAATTATCGAAATGATTTCTGAAGATGCGAATTTTAAGACTTTATCTGCTTCAAAATCTCCAGATGCAGTTCAAGTAATTCTTCGCGCGGTCGTTGATGGTTTGTTCTTTTCTGCCGATGAGGCATTGTCTCTTGAACAGCAATTATTCGCCGAATTAGTGATGAAAGAAAGCGCGAAAAAAGGTCTTGCGAAATTTTTGAAAATTCAGTTGCCGGAAGAAAAGAAAGAAACAGTTGCGGCTCCATCTGCGCCACAACAGGCAATAGTTCCATCGGATCTTTCGGAAGAATATAAACTTTTAAAAGAAACAGCCCGTGATTTTGTCAAAAATGAAATACGGCCGAATGTTGAAAAAATGGAAAGCGAAGAGCAAATTCCGCGTGCGTTATTTGAGAAAATGGCGGAACTCGGATTTTTTGGAACGGCGTTTCCAGAAAAATACGGCGGTTCAGATTTTGGAAAAACAGGATATTGCATTGTGATGGAAGAACTGTCGCGCGCGCATGGCTCGACAGCAGCGCTCGTTGGCGCGCATACAGGTTTGGCGTGCGGCGCGATTTATATCGGCGGCACCGAAGCGCAAAAACAAAAGTATCTTCGCGCAGGGCTTGAAGGAAAAATGATTGGCGCGTTTGCGTTGACGGAACCGGGCGCTGGATCAGACGCGGCGAATGTTCAGACAACCGCGGTATTCAAAGACGACAAATGGATTCTAAACGGACGCAAGCAATTTATCACGAATGGCGATATCGCTGACTTTGTAGTCGTAATTGCGCAAACAGATAAATTTTTAGGGCAGAAAGGTCTCGCGGCATTTATCGTTGATAAAGGTTCGAAAGGTTTTTCCGTTGGCAAAATAGAGAAAAAAATGGGTATTAGAGCGTCGCGCACCGCGGGATTAGTATTTGATAATGTGGAAGTTTCAGCAGACGCTTTGCTTGGCGGAGTCGGACAAGGATTTAAGATTTTTATGCAGACGCTCAACGGCGGGCGATTATCGCTTGCGGCAGGATGTCTTGGCGCGGCAAAAGAGGCGTTTGAGCTCGCGTACGCGTACGCTTCCCAACGGCAACAATTTGATAAGACGCTTATTGAGTTTGAAGCAATTCAATTCTATTTCGCGGAAATGCGCGCGAAGATTTATATGATGGAGCAGGCGGTGTATCAGGCGGCGGCGAAATTCGATCAAGGAAAAGACGTGCGGCTTGAAGCGGCTATTGTGAAATTGCAGTGTTCCGAACTTGGTTCTGAAGTCATTGATACGGCATTGCAGGTATTTGGCGGATACGGATATATGGAAGAATATCCGATTGAACGTCTGTATCGCGACGCGCGCATCAATAAGTTATTTGAAGGCACGAATGAGATTCAAAAACTATTCATTTTCAAAGAAATTTATTCCTCTGGCGGAGAAATTGAATAAATTTTTAAAATAACCCCCGATGATTTTTTGAAAAATCATCGGGGGTTTTCTATTGCGAGGATGAATTTTTTGATTGACGAGATTTTTATTTTTGGTACTATGAAAATCGCATTTTTATTCCTAATTCTCTAATCCCCTAAAAGCTAATTTCCTATCCTTATGCTTAATAAACACAAGGTTGATAATCTATTTTGGCTGATTATTGTCGTCGCGATAGCCGCGGCGCTTGTTACATTGCCGAAAGTTCCTGAATGGGTGCCGATGGCAAAATGGTTTACCGATCGTCATCTGTCGTTGGGAATCGATCTGCAAGGAGGATCGCATTTAGTCTATCAAACCGACACGGCGAATGTTCCTGTTTCGGAACGAGAAAAGGCGGTTGAAGGAACGCGCGATGTAATCGAACGGCGAATCAATTATTTTGGTGTTGCGGAGCCGATTGTGCGCACGAATAAGTCTGCGGACGAATGGCGTATCATCGTTGAATTGCCCGGCATTAAAAATATAGAAGACGCAAAAAAAATGATCGGCGAAACGCCGGTGTTGGAATTCAAGGAAGAAGACGAGAAAGCAACGGTGTCATCGGATCAACAGAAAGAAATAGACGACTATAATAAAAATGCGCAAGCACGTATCTATAGAATTCTCAATGAGATTGAACAAAAAAAGACAACTTTTGAGGTCGCGGCGAAACAGTATAGCGAAGATCCAGGCTCTGGATCGAAAAGCGGAGAACTTGGATGGTTTAGAAAAGGAATGATGGTTCAGCCGTTTGAGGATGAAGTGATACGGCTTCAAAAAGGCGAGATGTCAAAAGACCCGATTCAATCGCCGTTCGGCTATCATATTGTAAGGAAAAATGACGAGCGTGGAGAAGGAGACCAAAAGGAATATAATGCGTCGCACGTTTTAATCAAAACAAAAAAATTGGAAGCAAGCGCGAATCCATGGAAAAATACACAACTTTCCGGGAAGCATTTGAAGATCGCGGGCGTTTCGTTTAATCCAAGTACCGGACAGCCGGAAGTTTCGCTTGAGTTTAACGAAGAAGGATCAAAATTGTTCGGTGAAATTACCACGCGAAATGTGAATAAGCCGGTAGCGATATTTTTGGACTCCGCGGCGATTAGCGTTCCGCGTGTGCAGGAACCGATTACTTCCGGACGAGCGGTCATCACCGGCGATTTTTCGGTGCAAGAGGCGAAATTATTGGCTCAGCGGCTTAGCGCCGGCGCGTTGCCGATTCCGATTAAATTAATCAGCCAGAATACCATCGGCGCGCAATTGGGAAAAGAAGCGGTTGATAAAAGTATAAAAGCCGGCATCATTGGCATCGCGGCAATTATACTTTTTATGATTTTGTTTTATCGTACAAAAGGCATTGTCGCGTCAATTAGTTTGATAATATATTTGGTGTTAAGTATCGCCTTATTCAAAATTGTTGGTGTGACAATGACGCTTGCCGGTATCGCTGGATTTATTATTTCACTTGGCATGGCAGTTGACGCGAATGTGTTGATTTTTGAACGAATGAAGGAAGAAATGAACAAAGGAAGCGATCGCGTGATGGCGCTTGAGTTCGGATTTGACCGCGCGTGGTCCGCGATTCGCGACAGTAATGTGACCACCTTAATTACCTGCGCGATTTTGTATTATTTTGGAAGCAGTCTTTTGCGCGGTTTCGGATTAACGCTCGGAGTCGGTGTCATCGTCAGTATGTTTACCGCGATCACGGTGACAAGGGTATTTTTGCAGAAGATGTACGTCAAGTAAATTCAAAAATCAAAATGCAAAAATCAAAATGACAATGCAAAATGCAAAATTTAATAAAAATTAGAAATCAAAAATTGAAAATTTATATATTCCCTATTCCATTTTCTACTTATGCAAATTAATTTTTTAAAACTGAATAAATTTTTTCTTGTGCTTTCCGCATGCGCGATTATTATTTCTTTTGTTAGTATTGTGAAATGGGGTCTTGTGCCAGGACTTGATTTCACCGGCGGCGCGCTGATGGAGTTTGATTTCAAAAATGTTACGACAAGCGAAGCAATCACCGAATTAGTCATCGTGGAAAAAATAAAAACGATTACGGGCAGCGCTCCAGTCGCGCAATCAATCGGGGACGCAGTATATCTTATCAAAACAAAGGCAATTTCAGATGAAGAGCATAATAAAATTATTGAAACAGTAGGAAAACCGCAGGAGAATCGTTATGAAACAATTGGGCCGGTGATAGGCGTTGAATTAAAAAATAACGCGAAAAAATCGGTATTTCTCGCTATTCTTGTAATCTTTATTTATATTGCTATCGCGTTTAAAAAATTGCGGATCATTGGGCGGCGCGAACCGTTTCGTTATAGCGCAGGAGCGATTATCGCGTTGATTCACGATTTGATTATTATGACGGGGCTCTGGTCTTTGCTCGGGCATTTCTCTCGCGTTGAATTAGATTCAACTTTTATTGTCGCGATGCTGTTGGTTCTCGGTTATTCGATTAACGATACGATTATCGTCTACGATCGCATACGAGAAAATATTATGAAGCATACCAAGAAAACGCTTCCGGAGGTAGTCAATTTTAGTTTAAATGAAACATTGACGCGCACAATCAATACAACCTTGACAACGCTCTTCGCGATTTTCGCGATGTTGTTTTTTGGTCCGTCGCCGATATTTTATTTTGTCTTGGCAATGGCAGTCGGCATCGCGGTCGGAACGTACTCTTCAATCGCAATCGCAAGTCCATTCCTTCTTTGGTTTAGGAAGTAATATAGTGCAGAATATAAACAGATGTGTTATAGTTGATAGATTTTTTTAAAACGTTAATGTAAAATGCAAAAATCAAAATGCAAAATGACAATGCAAAATTTAAAGATGAATTCAAAAAAAGGGTATATTCTTTCGTTGTGCGATTGATTAAATATATTGATGCGTTGCCTAAGGATTCGGTAAGTGAGGTAATGGGTAAACAATTATTGCGAAGCGGTACAAGTATTTTGGCAAATTATATTGAAGCAAATTCCGCAAGTTCACGAAAAGATTTCACGAATTTTTTTACGCATGCGCTCAAATCAGCAAATGAATCAAAAGTTTGGATTACTCTTTTAAAAGAACTGAAAAAGGGCAATCAAGACGAATTGCGTTGGTTATTGCAGGAAGTGATTGAAATAGCGAATGTCATTGCTTCAAGTATACTTACTCTAAAAGGCAAAAGATAATTTTGTCATTTTTTCTTTGTCATTTTACATTTTGAGATTTACATTTTACATTTTCTATGCGCGTTGCTCTTGTTCATGATTTTCTCACGCAGTACGGCGGAGCGGAAAAGGTGTTGGAAGCGTTTCTTGAGTTGTGGCCTGACGCCACGATTTTTGTTTTAGTGAAACGCGACGAAATCGTGAAACAGTTTTTTAATCGCTACAAAGATCAAATCATTTCATCGTTCGTGCAGAAAATGCCGTTTGCGGAAAAAAATCATCAATATTATTTGCCCTTGATGCCGTATGCCGCAGAATCATTAAACCGCAAATTGATTGACGGTGAGTTTGATATCGTGATTTCCGACACCGCTGCGTTTGTCAAAGGCAGTAAAATGCCGGGGAATATACCGCATCTTTCGTATATTCACACGCCAACCCGATGGCTGTGGGAAGAGACAAAAGACTATATCAAAAATACTAAATCAATTGCGCGTTATGGCGCGTATCCTTTTATTCCGTGGTTGCGTCGATGGGATTTTAACGCGGCGCAGAAACCAACGCATTTCGCGACAAACTCCCGTTTCGTGCGCGATAAAATTGAAAAATATTATCAGCGCAACGCTGAAGTTATTCATCCGCCAACGGATATTCCGTCGATAGAGCCGGCGAATAAAGAAGAAATAAAGGATTATTATTTGATTATATCGCGTCTTGAGCCATATAAGAAAATTGATATCGCAATACAGGCGTTCAATATTCTCGGATTGCCGCTTAAGATTATCGGCGTCGGAAGCGACGCGCGTTTGCGTATGATGGCGGATTATGATGTTGAATTTTTGGGGTTTGTTCCTGACGAAAAAAAATGGGAATATCTGCGGCATTGCCGCGCGCTTATTTATCCGCAAATAGAAGATTTAGGCATTACGGCTATTGAAGCGATGGCAGTCGGACGTCCGGTGATTGCGTATCGCGCCGGTGGCGCAATCGAGACAATCATTGAAGGGAAAACAGGAGAATTTTTTAATGAACAGACTCCGCGCGCGCTCGCGGACGCAGTGAGAAAGTTCGATTGGGAACAGTATGATCCGGCTGAAATTCGCGCGCATGCGCTCAAATTTTCAAAGGAACGATTCAAAGAAAAAATAACAGCATTTATTCAGAAGATTGTGGGGAAGCGATAGGGGGGTATTAAATAACGAAATACCTTATTCTGAACCGGAACGCTCCAAAAACTTCAAAAACGCAACGCGTTTAGGAGCTCAGAATCCAAACCAGAGTCAATTGAGCGGAGCGAATTCGGGTTATCTTCAAGGCGTGAGAAGCGATACGTACCCTGTGTGGTACGTGAGCGACGAGCAACGCAGAAGATAACCCGAATTCGCCCGCCCAGTAGGGAAGCTAAAAAATGAGATGCTTTCTTCGTTGCTCCTCCTCACTGTGCCGCTGGGGGCACACTTTCGTAGTCGCGCCTCGAAATCATCTCATTTTTTAGCTTCTCAATCTGACCCTGGTTTGAATTCTGAGCTCTGATACGAAATGCAAAACTCCTCGCTCCGCTCGTCAAACAGTTGCGTTTCTGGTTAAAACGCTACGTTTTTTCGTTTTTTCGCAAATGGTTCAGAATAAGGTATTTCATTATTTAATAAAGATGAGGAAAAAAAATAAGCCCTGATTTCGCTCGAGCGAAATCAGGGCTATTGATTTTTGATTTTATACTTTAGATTTTAATTATTCATTATTTGTTTTCCATTCTTAATTGTTCGTTTTTCGGTACCGTGTCCCAGTTTTTAATATTATAGTAAGGCATGTCATCGCAATAACTCTCCAAAAACAAGACAATTATTTGTAAAACCGCGTGAAATTCGTAGTGCCTGAGTAGAGAATATATCGTAGGACCTATATTCCCGAAACAGATTATATCATTCTTTATATGAGGGTGATGATAACGATCTATGCCAAAATCATATTTTTTCTCGCAATATCGTTTGTTTGTGCGATTCTGTATTCGTATCTCCATTTTAGGAAAAGCGATTGAGATTTTAAACGAGCCAATACCATATCGTTTATCGTCATAATCAATAAAGAGCGGCTGCGTATAGACAATAAATTTGTTTTTTTTGTATTGAACGCGTATTTTTTCAATTTGCGGCAACGCTCGGATTTGGTCATACAATCGATAGATACTCTCTTTATTGATTTGCTCTTTTTTTATTTTTTCATTGCAAAGGGCGTGCAAACAATATAATCTAAGGAATGCGTCGCGCTGTTTATTATTTTTTTTCGCGCGATACCGATCGATGGCCGCGCGAATATTTTTAGCTATTCTTTTAAACATTTTTGGTTCACCGTTTTTTCTTTCTTTTTAATGAGCAAAAGCGTATACTGTCTATAATAGTATTTCTGTAAACAATGTCAAGTTCTCTTGTATCCATATTAACACTCACTTATAATCACGAACGATTTATTCGGCAGTGCGTTGAAAGCGTACGCGGTCAAACCTACGCGAATTGGGAAATGATTATTATTGATGACGGGTCAACTGACAAAACAGGAGAAATAGTGAAATCATATAGCGATGCGCGAATTACGTATATCTATCAGCAAAATCAAGGCGTTGAAAAAATTCCGGATAATTTTAATAAAGCGTTGAAATTGGCAAAAGGCGATATCATCGCCATTTTAGAAGGCGATGATTTTTGGCCTTCGGATAAATTGGAGAAACAGATTCCATTTTTTGAAAACGAGAAAATAATTGTCGTGTACGGGCAAACAGGCGCGGTTGATGAAAAAGGGGAGCTTTTAGATATTTTTCCGAAGAAGAACAAGGATTTGGATAAATGGGGGAATAATTCGCCCATCGGAGCGATTCTCAATATCTTATTAAAATATAACACGCTCCCTTCCCAAACAGTTATGGTGCGAAAGAGCGCGCTTGATCACATAGGAGGATTTAAGAGCGTTGGATTACCGTTGGTTGATTATCCGACATGGCTTGAACTTGCAACAAGAGGCGAATTTTATTTCGTGCCTGCGTTGTGCGGCTATTGGCGATTTTGGGAAGGACAAGTGACCACAAAAAATGTTGTTGACGTTGAAAAACGATGCGCGGAATACGCGATACGATTTTATGATACGCTTTCAGAGGAGGTAAAAAAAATGATTACTCTCTCAAGAGGAGAGTTAGAACGAAATGTGCAGCATCGCGTTGGCGATGAACTCTATTGGCGAGGCGGTGCGACATTGGTGATGGGGAAGCGCGCGCAAGCGCGCGCGTATTTTAGAAAAAGTATGCGCTATTTTCATTCATTAAATAAATGTAAAGTAATTATTTTGTACGCAATGACATTTTTAAATTTGAATTTTAGGCGAACATATAATATTATTAAAAAAATTCGAAATTCGAATATCGAAATTCGAAACAAATTCAAATGATCAAAATTAAAAATCAAAAAGGCAAAACAAAATTTAAAAACGTTGAAAGATATAAGAGACAAGAACATTCTAACATTCTGCAGAATGTTAGAATGTAAATAATTTTGCATTTTAGATTGTCATTTTGATTTTTGATTTTTGCATTTTTAACTTTTTATGTTGCTTCGCAACTTTTGCATCATCGCGCATATTGATCATGGCAAGTCAACGCTTGCGGATCGGATGCTCGAAATAACGCATACGGTTGAATCGCGCAAAATGCGCGCGCAATATCTTGATGCGATGGACTTAGAGCGTGAACGAGGCATTACTATTAAAATGCAGCCAGTCCGTATGATTTGGAGACTAAATCATACGGACTGGACAATTGACGCCAGACAATTGACTATTGACAGTCAAATGTCAAATGTTAATGGTCAATTGTTATCAAATTCAGAATATGTCCTCAACCTGATAGACACGCCGGGGCATATTGATTTTAATTACGAAGTATCTCGTTCATTAGCCGCGGTTGAAGGGGCTGTTTTGTTGGTTGACGCAACGCAAGGAATTCAAGCGCAAACAGTCACGAATTTGTTTTTGGCGCAAAAAGAAAAATTGGCGATTATTCCGGTGATCAATAAAATTGATCTTCCATCGGCGCGAGTTGAGGCGACTAGAAAAGAGATAGTCGGTTTATTGCAATGCAAAGAAGACGCTATCCTCACCGTATCCGCGAAAACAGGCGAAGGCGTTGAAGATCTTTTGCGAACAATCATTGTGCGCGTTCCGCCGCCTTGTGTTGAAGAAGGCGATGTGCTTCGCGCGCTCATCTTTGACGCTGTTTTCGATGAACATCGCGGCGTAGTAGTGCATGTTCGTTTATTTGGCGGGTCCGCGAAAGCAGGCGATGAGATCGTTTTTTTAGGTAATGGTATCACGACAAAGATTTTGGAAGTCGGTTATTTCAAACCGAATCTGGTAAAATCTGATCGGCTTATCGACGGTGAAATAGGATATATCGTCACTGGTTTTAAGGAATTGGAAAAAGCGCGAATCGGAGACACGGTTGCGCGCGCGAAAGAGAGGGATGTCAAACCATTGGCCGGTTATCGCGAACCGCAACAAATGGTGTTTGCCGGATTTTATCCAAAAGGCGCGAATGAGATTCAGAAATTGCGAGCCGCGATTTATAAATTAAAACTCAACGATTCAAGCTTGTATGTTGAACCTGAAAATTCATCGGCGTTCGGATTCGGATTTCGCGTTGGTTTTCTCGGTATCTTGCATATGGATATTATTCGCGAACGATTGAAACGAGAACATGATCTGGAAGTGATTATTACCGCGCCATCAGTCGCATACGAGACCGTCGTTGCGCGGAAAAAAGGCGCGAAGGAGAAAATAATCGTGCGATCTGCCGGCGAATGGCCGGAAATAAGCGTTTTAGAAGATATTTTTGAACCGTATTTTAAAATCGAAATAATTACGCCGGAAAATTCACTCGGAAGAGTGCTTGAATTGATTGCGTCGTATCGCGGGAGTTTTCAAAAATACGATTATCTTACCGGAGATACGGTTGTCGGAATGAGAAGGATTTTTATTCAAGGCGAGATGCCGGCGGCAACATTGCTTTTTGATTTTTATGATAAACTCAAAAGTGTCAGTTCGGGATTCGCGTCGCTTGGATACGAATTTTTAGAATACAGAGAAGCGGATATTATCAAACTGACGGTTCTCGTTGCTGGCGCGAAAGTGGAAGCGCTTTCAGCACTTGTGTATAAAGATGAAAGTATGTATCAGGCGCGCCGCATCGCGGAAAAATTAAAAGAGGTATTGCCGCGCCAGCTGTTTGAAGTTAAAATTCAGGTGGCATTAGGCGGAAAAATTTTAGCGTCTGAACATTTGCCGCCGATACGCAAAGACGTAACCGCGAAATTATATGGCGGCGATGTGACACGCAAGAAAAAAGTGCTTGAAAGACAAAGAAGAGGGAAAAAGGAATTATTGAAAATGGCAAAAATGGATATACCGCCGGAAGCGTACACGGCGGTGTTGGGGAGGTAAGGATATATATTAAAATGTAAAAATCAAAATGCAAAATGACAATGCAAAATTTAAAAATGAATTCAAGAAAAGACTTTATTATTGGGTCCTTCGGCTGATAAAATTTATTGATGCATTGCCAAAAGATTCAGTTTGCGTAGTAATCGGGAAACAGCTTTTAAGAAGTGGCACAAGTATTCTTGCTAATTATATTGAAGCCAATTCGGCAAGTTCCAAAAAGGACTTTATCAACTTTTTTACTCATGCTTTGAAATCATCGAACGAATCTAAGATGTGGATAACCTTATTGCGAGATACCAATAAGGGTGATCGTATTGAGTTAGGATGGTTGCTTAAAGAATTGATAGAGATCGCCAATGTTCTTGCGTCCAGCATTCTCACTTTAAAAGGCAAAAAATAATTTTACCATTTTAGATTGCCATTTTTCACTTTGATATTTACATTTTTCATTACAGCGATTCCGTGGTCAAGAACTCTATGGCATTATACTATTATTGACAAGAACAAGAGTATGCGTTATTATTAGCGTATGATGTCTCGCGGTATCAGATAATGAAATAGAGAAAAAAGGAAAAAGAAGAAAGAAAGGAGATCGTTCTTTGAAAAATACAGTTAATTTTTTAGAGGGATTTAAAAAATTCGTTGAGTTATTGCTTGGCTCGTTGATGGATTGGCTTGAGAAGGAGCGCAGTATATCGGGGAAAAGACTTTTAGAATTCATTATTACGCGGGCGATCCTCATTCTTTGCGTTGCCAACGGCATTGTGTGCGTCTTAATGTTTATCGGTGTAGATTTTCCGAAGCCGACGAACGGGGAAATATATATGCTTGAATGGAGTTTTCCTATAACGCTTGCGATTGGCGTGGTACTCGAAGAATTTGGATTTCGATTACTTCCGCTCGCGTTCACAATCGGTCTTATCGGTAACTCTTCATGGATACTATTGGTCATTCTGTGCTCATCAATCGTTTTTGGCGTTGCTCATGGGAGTATGTGGCATATCCTTGTTCAAGGTCTTGTCGGCGTATGGTTGAGTATTATTTTTTTGAAAGTGGGCGGTTTCCAGAGAAAGTATTTGCGCGCATGGTTGATTTGCACCGCGATACACTTCTGCTACAACGGCATCATCTGCCTAATAGTTATTTTCAACGGCGTCTACTATATATAGAATGAATTAGTTAATAGTTAATAGTGAAAAGTTAATCTGCGGAGAGCGAATCCCCGCAGATTTTTTTAATAAAGCTTTTTTTATTCCTAATTTCCTAATCCCCTATAAGCTAAGAAGCTATCCTATATTTTCCACCACTTTTCGTACATCGTGATGAGATAGTTGAGCAGATATTTGTAGACGATTGGAATATCATTTTCTATAAAATCCATTCCCGGGCTTGAGTTCGCCTCAATCGCGATCCATTCGTTATTTTTTCGCATAAAATCAATACCACACCACGGAATTTTAGTCAGACGCGCGATTTTAACGGAAAGATGGGCGAGTTTCGGCGTGACATAAAATTTTTTGCAATCGCCTTTGATAAATCGTCCGGTGCATTTCCAGTGTTTTGAACTTTTGATTGCGCCTTGAACCACCTTATTGCCGATTACGAGCGTGCGATATACTTTGTGCGATTGTTTGATATATTCCTGCGCAATGAGCGGCGCGCGGTCTCCTTTATGAAATTTTTTAATACACGCGATGGCGGCGGGAAGCGTTTTTGCGCGATCAACGAATTGGCCATTATCGCTCATAATATTTTTAATGATAACCGCGCCGTTTTTGCGGAGTATTCTTTTAATCGGCTGATAACAGTTGCGTAGAATTTTTGGAAGCAGGACCGTGTGTGGTGTCGGAATGCCATTATTTTTGCAGAGTATGTAAAAAAGCCATTTATTTTCAAAATAATAAAGAGATGAAGTCGGGTCAACGACCGGTATACCCGCCATTTCAATAATTTTTGCGATTTCATACGCTTCAGACTCGGCTGAATTATTGATCACTACATCGCATTTTTTCGCGAGTTTTTTTATAGTGATTTCCGGTAGTACGCGCGCGGAAGGGAAGAGAATGATTTTTATATTTTTTTCTTTCGCCAAATTAAAAAATATCTTATCTTCCGGAAAAAATTTAATATTGGCGAAAATATAGCCGATGGTCATAGGGATAGGAAATTAGCTTATTAGGAAATTAGGGGGTTAGGAATAAATAACTAATAGTGAATAGCGAAAATCCTAAGTAGTTAGTAGCGAAAATCACAAATTACAAATTCCAAATTACAAACAAATTTCAATGACCAAAATACTAAACTGTTTTGAATTTATTTATCATTTGTTTTGCCTGCCCGCCGAAGCCTCGGCACAGGCGGGGATATTGTGCTTTGTGTTTTGGATTGGTTTGTAATTTGGTGCTTGTAATTTGTGATTTATAATGTTGGTGCTTGTAATTTGGAATTTGTAAAGATCAGTGCAGTGGGTTGACAAGGAACAAGATATTCTCTATATTAAGTATGGTTCTTATAAATGAAATAATCAAGGAGAAAAATTGAAATTATTATATATCATTATGATAGTCATCGCGTTTATCGTCGGTTGTGGGAGCGTTGACGAAACAATAAAAGAAGAAGTGATCGTTGAACAGCGAACGGTTAAAGTAATCCCTTTCGATGAATTGCAGAAAAATATCAAAAAGTATTATGACGAACATGTAAATGTCGTCGGATATGTTGCGTATCAAGGGCAGAGTTATTGGACAATCTCAGGCGATTTTTACGACGAGAATGAAATACAATGGAAACCAGGAGTTGGCGTACAGTTGGCGAACGGATATAAAGTATATAAAGATACGGATAGCGGAAAGGAAGGAAAATATATCGTTGTTATTCAGAGTATGCAGAATGAACCACCGGAAGAATATGCGCTTCCAGCAGAACACGGGAAGAAAGAGAAGTATCTTATTTCAGGCCTTGTCCGATACGACGAACATAAAAAAGTATATTTTATACAAGTTTTTGGCTCGTATAAAAAATAATATAATAAAAACCCTGTATTTTTGCAAAGCAAAAATACAGGGTTTTATCTTTTTTTATGGTTTTTCTAATTTCCTAATCCCCTAATTTCCTAAAAACCTATTCCATACATCGTTCTTCAACCGTTTTCCAGTTGATTGCGTTGCAAAACGTTTCAATATAATCAGCTCGTTTTAAGCCATAATCAAGCATATACGCGTGTTCAAACACATCAAGCACACAAAGCGGCAGAGCGCCAGCAAAATGTCCGACATCATGTTCGTTGATCCATACATTGAATAATTGTTTTGATACTTTATCGCAGTAGAGAATCGTCCATCCAATGCCGCGCATCGCGCCTGTTGATTTGAAATCTTTAAGCCAATTATCGTATGATCCGAATTGATCAGCGATTTTTTTCATGAGTTGAGAATCGTCAGGGAGCGTGGTTTTCTCTCTTATCATATTTTCAAAATATAATTCATGGAGCCGCATACCGTTAAATTCCCATCCGAATCTCCGTTTGAGTTCAGCGTATTCCGGCGTATTATTTTTTCCATCGCGCGCGTATTGCGCAAGCGTGTCAGAGATTTTATTGGTATTAGTTACATAGCCTTGATAGAGCGTAAAGTGATTTTTAAGAAGTGTTTCACTAAACCCTTCAAGACCGATGAGCGAATCAAAATTTTTTGGTTGATACATTGTATTATTTAAATTATTTATTAACCTGCCTGTCGACAGGCAGGCGAGCTAACGTATTAATTTTTTGTTTTTTTATCTCTAATTTCCTAATTCCCTAAAAGCTAATTCCCTATTTATATTTTTCCGACTAAATCCAGTCCCGGTTTGAGCGTTTTTTTGCCCGGTTCCCAATTCGCGGGACATACCAGGCCGTCATTTTCGCGCACAAATTTTGCCGCTTTGAGTTTGCGCAAAATTTCTTTTGTGTTTCTGCCAATGCTATTATCGTGTAGTTCGTACGCTTTGAGCGCGCCATCCGGATCAATAATAAAACTGCCGCGCAAAGAGAGTCCCTCGTCTTCTATATAGGTTCCGAATAGTCTGCATAATTTTCCCGTCGGATCCGCTGCCATCGGGTATTTTATTTTTTTAATTGACGGCGATGCGTCGTGCCATGCTTTATGGACAAACACGGTATCAGCGCTCACGCTCATAATTTCCGCGCCACATTTTTTAAATTCCGAATAAAGTTCTGCCGCTTCTTCAAGCTCTGTCGGACAAATAAACGTAAAATCTGCCGGATAAAAAATTAGTACAAGCCATTTTCCTTTGTAATCAGACAGTTTGATGTCTTTCGCTCGTCCGTTGTGATATGCCTTGAACGACATATCAGGTATTTTTTCTCCAATCGTAAGCATAAATAGTTAAAAGTTAAAAACTAAGAGTGAAAAGTTAAAACCGAATAACTAAAATATTAAGAATAAGATTTTATTTATAGTATTATGAAGCGATCGATGTGTCAATTTTTTATTACATAATGACGCATAAAAATGTGGATAAGGGACGAATATCTTAAAAATTATTTATATAAGACTAACAACGCTCCGATAGTTATCGGAGCGTTGTTTTTGTTTCTCGGAAAATTCGTTATTCTTCTATATTTTCTCCTCCTTCTCCACCGTTGTCACTTTCAGCTGCTGCTGGCGTTTTCTTGAATTGTTGAAATGCGCCAAAATCCATTTTTGGTCCGCTGAATTTTTCGTATTGGAGTTGCGGAATTTCTGATTCTTGCCCGAGTAGCTGATCTTTCGCGTCAATGAATTGCGCCTGAAGTGTTTTTCCTTCTTCAAGAAGATCAACGATCGCGTCTTGATCAATCGGTTTTTGCGCGAGCGTCGCGACCAATTCGTTATATTTCGTTTTCAATTCGCTTTGAGTTGACAGTAGTTCTTCAACATCAAGTTTTTTTCGCTGAAGTTGTTTGATCACTTGATCGTTTAATTTGATTTGTCGCGCCCAATCTGTTTTTGCTTTCGTAAGATTTTTCATGCTATCAATAACTCGTATGGTGTCGTAAATGTCTTGCATACTTTCAAAAAATGCTTCAAGAGATGTTTGTTTTTCATCCACATCCGTCGCTGATTTTGCCGCGTTAAACGCTTCGCGAGACGCATTTACCTTATTATCCAGTTCGGCAATAATATCGGACAGGTCAACTTTTGATTTCGCCGCCTGCGCTTTTGCGCGTTTCACATCTTTATCAATTTGTTTCATTCTTCGATCAGCTTCTTTTATCATTGACGCGATACGAAAAAGGTCTCCGATTTTTGGACCCCATTCTTGCATTACGTCTCCAACATCGCGCATATCGCTCATCTTGTCCATAAACGCATCTTGATCAGCGATATCATCCGCTGATTTTATTCCGTTTATGTACGCAATCATTTCGTCAGCTTTTGCTAATGCTTCTTTTAATTCTGTAGGCGTTGCTATTCCTTGTTTTTCTAATTTAACAAGCGCCGATTTCATCATTTTCATTCCTTGCCCCATTCCTTTCATTCCTTGTTTGATTCCTCTTAACATTCCAGTTAATTGCATTTTCATTTGTTTTTTTTGCATTTCTTCCATTTGAGCTTCGTCGGGCATATTGCCTTCCGGACCGCCCGGACCCATCATTTGGCCTCCCCCTGGCCCTCCAGAACCAAATCCTCCTTGACCTCCGTTCTGACCGCCAGGTCCCATCATGTTTTTCCCTTGTTCAAGATCTTTGCATTTTCCGGGTACTTCAGTTCCATTGATATTGCATGTATCTCCGCCACCTGGACCAAATCCTCCTTGTCCTCCAGGTCCCATCATTTGACCTCCGCTAGGCGGGCCGAAACTGCCACCCGACGGCGGACTCATCATACTTCCAGGACCTCCGGAGCCAAAATCGCCTCCGGGCGGCGGACCAAACTGCGCGTTCGCGATCGCGCCCCACGGCGCTATAAACGACACGCACACCACTACGATAAGTAATTTTTTCATGATTTAGTTTTAAGTATAAAATTTTTTAAGATAGATTTATTTTATAGAGAACACCGGCCGACCGCAGTGCGTAATAAAGTTCAAATTAAAAGTTTAAAAATCAAAAATCAAAATGACAATGTAAAATGCAAAAATTTTATAATTTCGAAGTGACTCAGAGATTTAATTTCCAATTTTGAATCTTAGGTTTAAGATTTGTTTCCGTTTGTTCTATCTCGACGGTTCGACATTACAGGGTCGATGGTTCACAATTGAATTGGAAAATTGTGTGTTTTGGATTAATGGTTTTTTCTTAAATTCATTTTTAAATTTTGCATTGTCATTTTGATTTTTGATATTTACATTTTACATTTTTTATATAATTTCCTCATTTTTCTTTATTTCAAGACGTAATTTTTTTTGTGTGGTTGTTGGACGCCTTCGCGCCGCGTATTCAACTTCGCTTGCGTAGCGATGCGCTTTATAGTATGGCAATCCGTGAGCCATGTGATACCTTTCATGCAATTCGTGGATCAGAACGAATTGTATTTCTTTTCGCGAGATATCGTCGTCAAGCCATACCTCTCCTTTTGGCACGAAAGAATATACTTTTTCATGACCTCCTTCAGTGAAATTAATATAGTAGAGATCGCGGACTAACTCTCCATTCACGAGCCATATTTTGAAATTTTTAGTGCTTGATTTAATCCGTTTTATATACACTTGTTTTGGCACGTGATGAAGATTTCGTTTTTTTAATAATTGAATCTCGCGATTTTTATCCCGCTCGCGCTGTTCAATAAGCGTCGCAACATTCAGCGCTTGACCATAGCCGGTTCCGGCTTCCATTAAACGATTTTCAATAATGAGATGATTGATATAGTAGTCCGTTTCTCCCGGATGCGCTTCATAATCAATCCAGAGTTCGTATTTCGGAATAAATTTGAAAAGATAATGTTGTCCGCAATTAGTGAACTCTTCATCAATTTTTGAGCGGATATAATTGCCGTCAACGCGCCATACTTTGAATATGGACACGTCGCCGATTTTTTTAAGATAGGGTTTTTTCATCAGTATGATGATCGTTCTTTTTTCACGCAAAGGCAAATATATATTAACATTTAAACGCGCGTGCCATTGCAAAAATTTCTGAGATTTCAGAGGTCTGACCTCTGAAACTGGCCCCCGAAACTGAAATTTTAAATCTCTGCGAAAATAGAATTGTGCATATCAGCATTTTGTTTTTTTGCGCGAAGCGTATAATAAGGTTAAATCAAAAATCAAAATGCAAAAATCAAAATGACAATTCAAAATCTAAAATTAAAAAACAAAAGTGAAAAATAGTGAGAGTTTTCTATTGAATTTATTTCTTAGTGGTTATTAACGATATAATGGATACTCAATTATCACAGTTAAGCGATCAGGAAAAAATGAAGCGTCTAAGAAATGCGTTTCAGGCGTTTCTTTCTGAAGTGCATCAGCTTGAAAGAGAGCATAATGCGGTCGTGCAAAAAATTTTAAAAGAAATTAACGAGCGCAAAATTAAAGAGATAAAAGAGAGATTGGGACTTTAATAGGAATAGGGTTTTCCGCCAGAGACGGATCCGCCTCTGGCGGAATGGTATAGCCACTAGGGTATAGGGTAAAAAACAAATAAAGTTAACTTTCAACATTCAACCATCAACTATCAATAAAAAAATTGTAATTTCCAATAAATTTCCAATTATATAATTCCAAAAAATAATTATTCATAAATCATAATTTATTGATGTATGGGAATTGATAATGAAAAATTAAAAGCAGCGCAAAAAGAGAGCGATCAATTTCAAAAAGACGCGAAATTGCGTCGAGAAGAATCTGATAAGCCAGTGAAAGAAGAGCCGTTGCCGCAACAGATGGAAACGACGGAAGGCGCACGAGTGGATGAGAAAAAAGTTGAGACGGAAGCGGAAAAAATAGTAGAAAATGTTACAAAAACTGTTAACGCCGCAGAAATTACTATTCAGAAAGGAAGCGATCTCGCCGTAAGCAAGGCTGACGCGACTCCGCAAGAGATAGAAACAGTCAAAAAATCGGAAGAGAGTGTACTGCAAAAGATAAAAAATGCCGGGCAAAATTTTGTGAATCTCAATAAACAAATGTTTGGTACTTTGGTGGACGTTTTTTCGTTTTCAGAAAAGAAGTCTACGGCTCCCATAGAGGGAAAGGTTAATTTATTGAATGATCAAAGTGGCGAGCTATATTTAGACGACGATGAATCAGAAGAGAAAAAAACAGAATCGCCAACGCTAGTGGAAACCGTGACAACCGGAGAAGTTGATAAATCTATAGCATCGGGAATTAAAGAATCGCCGCTAGCAGAGAAGAAAACGCCTCCGTTATCAACGGCGAAAGCGGAAGTGTTAAAGATAGATAAAGCGGAAACGTCAGCATCAGTCGAGAAATTAGAGAAAGCGTTAACGCCAATACTGAACGTAGAACTGCCGCTTCCGGACGAGGTAGTCAAGGAAGATGAATCTTCTCATGATAAAATTGTGGTCGATGATAAAGCAAATGAAGAAGAAAGAAAACGAAGAACAGAAGAAAAAAAGAAAGCGACGATAACCGCAGTTTTAAAAAATAATGAGGCGTTGGAAGTATTTCTTGAAGGGCTTCGTGAGCGTGTTGAGAAAAAGGAGTCTTCGTTCGAGAGAGTGGCGAAAATTATAGATATATTACTTCAAGAAGCGCGTTTGGAGAAGATGGATAATAGTATTATCGTTTCATTAGAGAAAGAAGCGAAAGATTATATGGAGCAAGAAGAGAAGGAAAGGGTTAAGGACAAGCCACCCGAAGAAAAGCCAGAGGAAAAGAAGGAGTCCTTATTAGAAGTAGTAAAAACTGCGCGAGATGATGCGCGGAAGAAATATTTTGAGTTATTTAAGGAATATGAACAGCAAAATAGGCTCGTAGGCGGGAAAACAGGCAATGAAGCCTTATTACAAGAAGTATATCAAAAATATGAACAAGCAAATGTTGAATACGGCAAGTCGTTCGTGAAAGAAAAATTAAAAGAAGGAAAATCGCAAGAAGAAGCTACAGCGTTTGTTTTTGAAGAATGCATCGTTAATGAAAAAGACATTTTTCAAAAAGAATTTACTGACAGTTGGCCGCCGAAAGAGAAAGGAATTGTAGGAAAATTGTGGGAAAAATGGACTAAAATGAAACCACCGGTGCGATGGGTGATTTCCGCTGGACTTGGCGCTGGCGCGGTGTTTATGTTTGTGCCAACGGCAATGGCTGGAATTGGAATTGGCGCGTATTTTACCTATCGTCTTGCTCGTGCCGCGTTGGCTGGAACAATGGTCCTCGGGGTAAGCGGCGGAATTGGCAAAATTGCGAACGCGTCTTGGTTTCGTGAAAAAATTTTAGGAGGCAAAACACTCGAGCACGCGAAAGAAGAATATCGGCAGGAAGTGCGCGGAACAGGAAAAGAATTAAAAGAAGAGGAAGTAGAAATATTTTTACGTGCTAAACAATCAGGATATGATGCTATTTTAGATAATGAAGCAAAATATCAAAAACGAGTCGGCATAGCAAAATTATGCGGTGGGCTTGCGGTTGCGGGAGCGATGATCGGCGAAGCATATCTTGTTCATGGAGCGTACAGCAACGCGCTTATTGATAAATTAGGCATTGAACGGCCCCATATTCAAGTTCCGATTGGCGATGGCAAAGGCGTGGCACAGCCAGAAAGCGGTAAAGGCAACGTACCGCCACCAGAACCAACAGGTCCTTCGCGAGAAGAGATATTACGGCCAATAGAAAAACAAAATATTGAGAATCTTGCGAAGCTTGGCACTGTTGGCAAGGGAGAAGGCGTATGGCACGCGGTAAAACGACAAGTTGAATATTTGACGCAAATGAACCGCAACGCGTTGAACGCGCAAGAGATGCAACTTAATAAAGACCAATTAACAGAAATACTCACTAAAAAATTTGGGCTCAAACCGGAGGATTTGAAAGGCATTAATTTTGACGACGGGCTGGATAAGAATGAAATTAATGAGCTCACTGGTAAAATTTTGATTAAGGAAGGATGGCTGACGCCGGGCGGAGAAATGCGCATTGCGCATGAAGGCGTGAGGGTCGCGTTTGATGGAACAGGCAATGCAAAACTTATCGATGTTGATAACACGCCTGCTGGACAAGAAGATATTTACTTCAAGTTTAACAAACCCGAAGTGCCGATAGAACCGGCAACAGAATCTATCCCGCAAGACGTGACAATAGAAGCATCGCCGAAACCAGTCGCGGCAGTGACAGAGCCAAATACACTAAAGACGACAGCGACTGAACAACAACCAATAGGACAAAAATCAGGATTGGAAGTATCACCGAAACCGGTAGATGCGTTGCCGCCAGTTCGATCCGAAGTATTTAAAAATCTTGATAGTTCTATTAAACAAGCAACAGTTACTCAAAACGCTGAACAATTTATGAAAGATCACGGTGTTAAAATTGAAGGAATGAAGGTTCAAGTTGGAGATAAGACATTTTTATTTGACGATAGCAGTATAGATGGCACATCTCCGGATAAAATAAATATTACATTGTCGGATAAAGGCGCTTTACATGTCGCGCTAGGAGATAGATACACCGGAAAGAGCTCTTTTGAGATTACGCCTGATAATAAAATATCCGCTGTTGAGAATATTAAAACATATGTGTCACCGCCGGTTGGCTCACAATCGGGATCAATTGAAACACCGCCACCGCAGGCTCCAAAACCGACTGACGCGCCAGATACAAAGCAATCGAGCGCGGCAGTAACGGAACCGTTACAAAAGCAAATTGAAAATATACAGGAAGTTAAACCAAAGGATTTAGATTTATCACATTTTTCAAAAATGGTTCATTTTAACGACACTACGCTTAATGAAAGTTTTACGATGAAAGAGAATGAAGTAGTAAACGTTTTAAATGAATGGACAAAAGTTGGTTCACGTTATTTTTTGGTAGCACAGGACGATAAGATTACAGTCAATAGAATAATTGGTATGGAAATGTTAGAGCGGAAATTAGAGAGTCTCAAAAATAATACTTTTTCTTTTGCGGAAGATATTGAAAAAGATATTCCACAAGCGCAGAGAGGTGGATTTATTGATGCGTATAAAAATAAATTAGTGAGTTCTATCAGGGCTGATTTAAAAAGTTACGGGGAATCGTTACCCGAAAGTAATGGTGATTGGCAAGCTCGACTGAAGAGTGTTGTTGAAGAATCTAAATTGAAAGAATATTATCCAGAATGGTATTAAGATAAATAATTTATTCCTTAATTTTTTATATGGATCAACAAACAGCAACGATAAATTTGATTAAAGAGTTGCATTTGGATACGCTACCAGAGGAAAAACAGCAAGCAGTGATACTGAAAATTGGCGATATTTTATATCGCGCGATTATGATTCGCGCGCTTGATATGATGTCCGAAAGCGACAAAGACGCATTTGACGCATTTTTGACATCCGCCGGAGAAGGCAAAGACCGCGCTCCAGAGGAAATTATGAATTTTTTAGCCACAAAAATACCGAATTTTGACGCAGTCGTTAAAGAAGAAGTAGGGAAGTTCAAGGAACAGTCATTGCAATTCGTTAATGAGGTGATGAACGAGGTGGTATAAAGAAGAAGGCAAAAATGTCTTGATGAATTCAAAGAAGAATTTTTGGAGAATTTTAAGTAATGATTGTTTGACAGAGAAACGAATGTCATTATACTATTTAATATATGGCAACTATCACGCTTTCCGAAAAAAAATACCAAGAATTAATAGAAGCGAAATTGAAATATGATTATTTTCGCCAATTATTGACGGAAGATATTTTTGATGCGCCACCGACTAGAAATCGCGCGCATATTATGCGAGAGTTAAAAAAGACAAAATATTATTCAAAGGCGTTTATAAAAAATTTTAGCAAGGCGCTTCGTCGATCAACTTATTTTACCGGATGAATATTCTCCCGCTTCATAAGGATTTGCAATTATATATTAAGCGGCACGCTTTACAGAAGAAGTTTGAAAAACAAAAGAGATTTTTTGAGAGAAATCCCTTTCATAAGAGTCTTAACACAGAATTATTAGAACCACCACATTTACGATTATGGAGCTTTAGGATCGATAAGAAATATCGAGTTATTTTTATTTTCAGAAAAAGAGATATAATAGAGATCATCGACATCACTAATCATTACCGTTAATTTTTGTAGCACAGTATGAAAAAAGCGTTTAAATTTTTTGGCGTTATAATCGCGGCGGTGATTTTATTTTTTGCCGGCGCGGTTGTCGGCGTATTCGTGGTCGTGCGCGATGGCGCGCAGTTTGAATCAATTGACGCGTTTATTTCAAAAGGAGAAAAAAATTTTACCGACGGATTTGATTTTTCGCTTTACAAACAGGTGTACGACATGATACGGAATAATTATATCGGGAGCGATACCATTGACGACAAGGAATTATTTTACGGTTCGCTTACAGGAATCGCGTCCGGTGTGAAAGATCCGTACACGGTTTTTTTAAAGCCGTCGCTCGCAAAAAAATTTAGCGAAGATCTGAACGGCAGTTTTGGAGGAATCGGCATTGAGATCGGTATGCGCAATGACCAATTAACCGTGATCGCGCCGCTCAAAGGAACGCCGGCGGACAAAGCGGGATTGTTGGCAGGCGATAAAATTATCGCGATCAACGGAACCTCAACAATGGGAATGGTTATTGAAGACGCGGTATCGCGCATTCGCGGCCCGAAAGGCGAAACCGTGACTCTTTCCATTTATCGCGACGGATGGTCGATAGCGAAAGATTTTCCAATCGTCCGCGATACGATTGTCGTTAAGTCAGTTGAATGGGAAGAAAAAAATAACGGCGATATTTTTTACGTGAGACTGTCAAGTTTTGGCAGTGATACGATTGAAAATTTTCAATCGGCGGTCAACGCGTTTCACGCAAAAAAATATAAAGGGTTGGTTCTTGACTTACGCAATAACCCGGGAGGATTTTTAGAGGTTGCGTCTGAAATGATTAGTTTTTGGGCTCCGGAGAAGATAAGCGTTATTTCAAAAGGGCGCGAGAGCTTTAACGAGACAAATTATGTTGCTGAAGGCGAGGGAAAAGGGCAGCTTGAAAAAGTTAAAACGGTTGTTTTGGTGAATCAAGGTTCCGCGTCCGCGTCTGAAATTCTCGGCGGCGCGTTACAGGATTATAAGTTGGCAACGCTTGTTGGAGAAAAAACATTCGGCAAGGGTTCGGTGCAAGAGATGAATTCATTTCTTGACGGATCAGCGCTTAAAGTAACAGTGGCGCATTGGTACACGCCGCTTGGGCGTTTGATTGATAAAGAAGGAATCAAGCCGGATAAAGAGGTTAAGATGACCGAAGAAGATTACAAAAACAAAAAAGATCCGCAGTTGGATAAGGCGATAGAATTACTCAAATAAAATCCGAAATTCGAAGCACGAAATCCGAAACAATATCTAAATTCAAAATTCTAATGACCAAAACAATTTTGGAACCGAATTTTATTTTTGTTTTTAATTTTGGATTTTGAACATTTGAATTTGTTTCGGATTTCGTGTTTCGGATTTCGGATTTGTTTAGAATCAGATGTTTGTAATTTGATACGTTCATCCTTCACTATTAGTTTTTCGCTATGAGCGGCGCGGTCGATCATTTATCATGGATTGAAATCAATCGCGCGGCGGTGCGCGCGAATTTTTTTTCTTTTCGAAAATTGGTTGATAAAAAAGTGGCGATAATGGCGGTGATAAAAAGCAATGCGTACGGGCACGGAATGATTGAATGCGGAAAAATTTTTAAAAAAGCCGGCGCCGAGT
Organism: uncultured Gammaproteobacteria bacterium; assembly: GCA_964626355.1. Lineage (GTDB taxonomy): Bacteria > Patescibacteriota > Patescibacteriia > UBA2591 > CAZVCF01 > CAZVCF01. The sequence continues at coordinate 9,922 of CAZVCF010000002.1, read as the reverse complement.
ATCTTGGCGTTGCGTCGCTTGATGAGGCGATCGAAGCTCGCCGGTCAATTAAAGATATCCCGATATCCGTATTGAGTTATTGGCAAAACGATAAACAGAAAGTGTTTTGGGCGGTGAAAAATAAGATTGAATTGCCGGTATACACTTTTGAACAAATGCGATTTTTATCTTCGCTTAAAACACCGATTAACGCGCATCTAAAAATTGACACCGGAACCTCGCGCGTGGGTATTTTATTTCATCAGCTCGCTGACGCGTGCGACACGGTCGCGCGCGCGAAAAATATCGTTATAAAAGGAGTGTTCACGCACTTCGCAAATTCTGAATCAATTGATCAATCGTATACCAACATTCAAAACGATCGTTTTATTAAAGCAGTCGCTCTTTTGCGAGGATGCAAGATCATGCCTCGTTATACGCACGCGGCGTGCACTGCATCAACGATAATGAATCCGTCAACGCATCATACGATGGTTCGTCTGGGGATCGGACTTTACGGAATGTGGCCATCTCTTGAAACGCGACAATATGCTGAACACAAAAAATTGGCGATTCGTTTACAGCCAGTGCTTGCGTGGAAAACGAAAATAATACAGATAAAAACGATTCCAAAAGGATCGTATATCGGATATGATTTGACGTATCAAGCGCATCGAGAGGCGAGAATAGCGGTTTTGCCGATTGGTTATTATGACGGCTATGATCGGAAACTATCAAATTGCGGTGAGGTTCTTGTTCGCGGAAAGAGTTATTCGATTCGCGGACGAGTGTGTATGAATATGTGCATGGCGGAAGTTGATGATGAATGTAAAGAAGGAGACGAAGCTGTTCTTCTCGGAATGCAAAAAAATAAAGAAATAGCCGCGGAGGATATAGCGCGTAAAGTCGGTACGATCAATTATGAGATTACAACGCGCATCGCGAATCACCTGCCGAGAATTTTTGTATAATAATCTATATCAATCTTTTTTCCACACGGGTGGGGATAACATCCCCTCTTTTTTATTGCCTCGTTAACAATGGTCGGATACAATGAAATGACTGTGTATCAATACTACGATTAGTGGAATTCAAAAATCTAAATTTCTAATTCCCTAATTTCCTATTTTTTATTTATTCCTAATTCCCTAATATCCTAACCCCCTAATATCCTATTTATATGCAATGGAAGATAGCTCAAAAAGTTCCGAACGAAATTAAAAATAATTTTCCGGAGTTGAATGAAACGGTTATGCAATTATTGTATAACCGTCATTTAACAACGCAGGAAGAAATAGATATTTTTCTCGGACCAGATTATTCTCGCGATATCCATGATCCGTTTTTGTTCCGCGATATGGAAAAAGCGGTAGAGCGCGTTCGGCAGGCGATCAGTAAAAAAGAAAAAATAACCGTGTACGCTGATTTTGACGCTGATGGCGTAACCTCCGGAAGTATTTTGAAATTAAGTTTAGAAAAATTAGGATCCTCGACCGTTGAAGTGTATCTTCCTGACCGAGAGAAAGAAGGGCACGGTCTTAGATCGGAAGCGTTGCAAAAAATAGAGCAAAGCGGGTCGCATCTTGTGATCACATGCGATTGCGGGACAAGCGATGTGGAAGCAATCGCGACAGGGAAGGCGATAGGAATAGACGTCATCGTGACTGATCATCATTCAAATCCGCCGGAATTGCCTGACGCGTACGCGATTTTAAATCCGATTTTAACCGGAGAGACCTATCCATTCAAACGGTTGGCAGGATGCGGAGTCGCGTTCAAATTCGCGCAAGCATTGTTCAAGCGATGCGGCGAAGGCGTGTATAACGGACAAGGTCCGGTTAATTGGGAAGCGTTTGAAAAATGGCTTCTTGATTTCGTGTGTATTGGCACGGTCGCGGATATGATGCCTCTTTTAGATGAAAATCGCGCGTTAGTGAAATACGGATTATTGGTGTTGAATAAAACATCGCGTCTTGGATTGCGCGCGCTTATCAAAAAAGCGGAAATTTCGCCGGGAGAAATTGACAGTCATACGATTGGTTTTCAGATTGCGCCTCGCATCAACGCGACGAGCCGTATCAATCACGCGAGCGCCACGTTGTCGTTGTTGCTTGCCAAAGAGCCGGTAGAAGCTGATTTTCTTGCTGATCAAATCTGTAAAGCGAATATCAAACGTCAGGAAATCGTCGAAAAGATTATAAATGAAATCGGGAGTGGCGCGTGCGATACATCGCAACAGATTTTGTTTTGCGTTGGCAAGGAGTGGCCGATCGGCGTGCTGGGGCTTATTAGTAATCGTTTGATGGAACGGTATCATAAACCGGTAGTGACGATGAGTGAAAATAAAAATTTCATTAAAGCGTCAGTGCGCACGAACCATTTTGATCTTCCGGAAGTTTTGGCGGCATTGAAAGATTATTTTGTTCGATTCGGCGGACATAAAAATGCCGGAGGGTTTGAATTAAAGCAAGGCATAGAAATTAATCAATTTATTGACGCGTTTCGAGCAGAAGCGGCGAAACGGATGAACGCCGAGGCGGAAGAGATTACTCTTCCTATTGACGCCGAAGTCGCGCAGAATGATATCAATTGGCAATTGTACGATGAAGTAATTAAATTCGAGCCGTTTGGCATGGGAAACGAATCTCCGCTTTTCGCCACGCGCGGACGAATTGAAAAATTTGATTATGTGGGTAATGGCAATAAGCATCTCCGTTTTTGCCTTGGCGGAGGCAAAAAATTTATTTATTTCGGCGCGCC
>CAZVCF010000002.1:0-7083 GCA_964626355.1 uncultured Gammaproteobacteria bacterium | reverse complement strand
TTTTGTTATTATTGACAAAAAGTTGACAAAAGGGCACCCTATAAATATATTGATCTTTAAAAAATGCAATAAAGTAATAAAAAAGGACGTATATGGGGTGGCTAAGCGAATGGATAGAAGGATTTAGTAGCCCGTCGCAAGAGGAACGTGAACGGAATCAAAAGGAAAAAGAAGCGCGCGAGCGGTCTGAAAACGCAAGGAAAATGGCCAAACAAGGCGAAACCCGCCGCCACTCTAACGAGCTTCGGCGTGGCGAAGAAAGAGAGGAGGATGAAAAACGATCTATGAGAACAATGATCGCGGTACCGCAAAATATGCTCGAGGGATTCAATATTGATACAAGCGAATTTATGAATAAACAGCCGGTTCCTGTTAAGGTAAATAATACGCTTTGTTATGGATTTTCAGAAGAGGAATTTTCAGTCCTTTGCGATTTCTATTCATTCAGAAAATCTGATTACTCATTAGCGCAAACAGAATACGAAGGCGTTTTGTTCGTGCGATTTAACAATATACCGGGAAAAAAGACAACAGAGAATAAATCGTCAAAAGACACGATGGAAAATACAAAACAAAAATATAGAGCATTATGCGGCCATCAGAATATCGTCGAGCGAAAAGAACGGCTTAAAGCAGAGATTGATAAGCTCTCTCATTCCATAGAGGAATTTCAGCAAGAATTAGTAAGCTGTATTCGCGCGAGGGAGTCTAAGCAACAGCAGTTTGATACGATGAAAGAAGAAAACGATAAACAGATTTCAGAGGAGTTTGATAATTTATTGAAACACCCTGATATTGAAAAAATCGCTATAGACGGAAAAGATATTAAAATTTATACAAAAGAGATTTATATCACTCGAGGATCCTCTGTATATAGAATTGGAAAATTTGAAATAGTATTGCATACCGACGGCGGAGCAGGGTGTGTTCGTATGTTTAATCAAACGAGAATGTTTGAAGGCGCTCATCATCCGCATGTCAATTCGAGCGGACAGCCATGCCTCGGTAATTTAAGCGAGACATTGCCGTATGTTATCGGTGAGAGAAAATATGGAATGGCGATAGCGCTATGTATCCAATACTTAAAAAGTTATACGAACAATGATAACACGGGGAGACCGTATGCAACTATTGATAATTGGCCGAGAGTGAAAAATTCTGCTCGCGCCGATTCAAAAAGGAGAAAAAATGAAGAATAATGACGATGATCTATGGGAAATTGAGTTAGGAGAAAAACCAAAATCGCTGGTGCCGCATAATGCTGAGCCGAAAATAGAGATACTCGCTGGCAGCGCTCCGATGATTTATTTATCTCTAGAGGCATATCGCGATATCAATTATATTATCGAGGCCGCCGGAGAGGATGAAATCGGCTGGCTGGGGAGCGTCAAGATTTTAAAAGATAACGTCTATTGTATTGATCGTATTTTTCTTTTTGAACAGGAAGTAAGCGGTGCGCATTGCGAGTTTGAGAGCAAAGATCTTGGGAAATTTTGTATGGATATGCTGAAAAAAGATCGCGCTAATAAAGAATTATTGAATCGCGTATTCTTTTGGGGACATTTGCACCCTGGTGATATGATAGAAGCGTCATCGCAGGATGATGAACAGATGGAAACATTAGATAACGGCAAATTTTTTATCAGAGGCATTTTTACGCGAGGCGGACAATGTATGTTCACGTTCTACGATTATTCAATGAAAATACGCGTCATTGATTGTCCATGGGGATTGTATTGTGGCGATGATGACGACAAACGTCGCAAGGAAATAATCGAAGAAGTGCGCGAAAAAGTTAAGAAACGGAGCTATGGTTCTAAAGAGTATAAGACAAAGAAAAAAGACGATACCAAATCAATTTATGGTATACATACTGGCGGAGAAGGGTTCTCATGGCAAGATTAACAAAAACGAAAAAAAAGGTTCATGCAGGCAGTCCCACAGACGGGGCGAACCCCGCATTGCGGGGCGAAGCTCTGCGAATGCGGAGCGAGCAAGAACGAGATATATCCGCGGAAATTGATTACTGGCGTCAACTCGATGTGTTCAGTCCGACAAAATTCAAAAAAAATGTGACCGTCATCGGCGCGGGCGCGACCGGATCGTATTGCGTGTGGCTTTTAGCGAAAATGGGATGTAAAAATATCACCGTGTACGATTTTGACGAAATTGAAAATTATAATATCCCGAATCAAATGTACGGCGTTTCCGATGTGGGAAAGAAAAAAGTTGACGCGCTGGCGGAAAGAATAAAAGAAAGCGCCGGAATTGTTATCAAACCAATACCGAAACGTTTTGAAAAAGAGTCGCTAAACGGCATCGTATTCGTTTTGACCGATACCATGGAAAGCCGGCAAAAGATATGGGAGCAGTCGATACGGTATCAGCTTAATGTTGATTTACTGATTGAAACGCGTATGAGTGTTGATGGCGGAATGATTTATACGATACGGCCGTCCATACCAAGCCAGATTACCGGATATGAAAAAACGCTCTATCCTGACAGCGAAGCGGAAGAAAGCGTATGCACCCGTCGAGCAATTGCGCCGACTGCAGCAGTGATTGCCGGCATCGCGGTTTCGCAGATGATTAATTATGCAAACAACAAACCAATAGATAATGAAATTATGATTTCATTATCGCCGCATCTGATGGTTATCAGAAAGGCGTTTTAAGAGAGGTATATATGCCGAAAGAAAATATATCCAATAATAATAACGTATCAACGACCGAAACAATCACTACCGAAACAATTACAACGGATACTCCGACAATAGATAAAGATAAATTAAATAAATTATTGGACGTAAAAACAGGAACCGCGACAATCGGAAAATTTCCAGGCGGGGACTTGAGAGATGTAGAAGTTACGCAAGGAATGACTATCGGGGAAGTATTCAAAAAAGAGAAAATTGGCGTTGCGAATTCCGAGATCCAGAAAAATTATAAAACCGCGAAATTGACTGACACAATACAACCCGGCGACACCGTGCTTGCGGTAACTAAAATTCGCGGCAATGACTAATTTTAAAAATCAAACAAAACAGCAGAAAAGTATCTCTGCTGTTTTTCCTTTTTAAAAATTGGCGGAGGGAGTGGGATTCGGTCACAACTCTCATCATCGCCGCCGCTCGGATGAGGTCGCGACCCCGTCTCAAATAAATTATCTGCTGATAATCTATTCTCCGACTTTCGAATCCAATGGCGTAATACAATCTTTATCCTGCGTTCAATCTTTTTTTAATTCGTTAGTATGTTCTGGCGGAGGGAGTGGGATTCGAACCCACGGGCGGCTTTTTATGACCGCCGAAGTTTAGCAAACTTCTGCCTTGGACCGCTCGGCCATCCCTCCAGAATAGGAGATTAGGTTTTAGGAAATTAGGCGATTAGGGTACTAGAAAATTTCAAATTTCAAATTTATTATTTATTGTCCTCTTCCAATGCTTTGAGAAGTCGTTCAATGCTTGTTTTAACGATTTGTTTATCTATTTCGCTATATTTCATTTTATCCATATACGCGAGAATTGCATCTTTTTTTGGCGCTATCCCATTGATCCCGTTAATAGCATTATACATAAGATTATCAACATAATATTCTCCGCCGTCTTTGCCGATAAGAAAATTGCAGTCAGTATGGTCAAATCGCAGAGGTATTTTAAGAGAACTACATATATCAAGGACTTTTTTAAACGGATATTGAACTTTGGGTTTTCCATCAAGCGACTGTTGTCCTTTAATCATTTTTCGTACTGTTCCGGATGAGACACCGTATTTATTTTCATGATTACCAAATGCCGCATAGAAATGAGGAAAATTATGCGGAAAAAGAGTTGAGAATATTCTTTGAAAATAAAAACTTTTTTTTGCTTCAAGCGGAGAGAGCGGAGTGCTCGGCAGAGCGATTATTTTTTCTTTATGCGGTGTAGAGATGACTACACATTCACTCCCTCTGCCAATCAATTTTCGATCATATTTTTTTACGAGTTCAAGTATTCTATCCAGGGAAAGATATCCCGTACTATCTTTTTTATTTTGCAATTCTTCGGTCAATTTTGGAGGCGTGAGCATTATTTCGGGCATAATGGGATACAATTAAGATTGTAAAAAGTATAGTAAAATAATAAATAAAATCAACCCCGCCCCAGTTCCAGTGAGTGTTTTATTTTTACGGACTCTCTACTCCGAGGACGCCTTCGGCTTAGTTTGATCTATGCGAGCATTTTACAGAGAACTGGAGCGGGGCAGGCCCCGTGTAGCAGATTTACTAAAATAGCATAAAGACGCTTCTTATTGTGAAGCGTCTTTATTATTTATTATAATCTATCTATCGTCCGATTTATCCGACAGAAGGCGATTTATTTTTTTGCTTTCTTTCAGAATAGACTGTTTTTTTTCGGCTTCTTTTTTTCGAACAGTTCCGGCGGTGATATTTTTTGCATAATTTCCAACGTCTGACCATGCAACGAATGTATTTTTACATTCTTTTTTATTAACAGTGAACCAAACGCCATTAATCACCAATATAATATCTTCATTGCCAAATTTTTCAAAGCCAATATTGATTGATGGATCGCTGTCCGAAAGAACAAATATATGATCAAGATAATCGCTTGGATTGCATCGAATCGTTCCTTTTATCAATCCTTTCTTCACATTTTTTGCAAGCGCGCTTAGTCCATCGTCTGTGATGATTTCAGTATCATTTTTTTCTTTTGTTGAAACCGAAGTTTTGTCAGTATGGACAGTCCGCGCTGTTTTATGGCGTTCATATTTAAATCCTGCATAGAGCAAACCAACAACTAAAAGCAACCACACCATTATTACTACTTTTGATTTTTTTTGCATTTTAACCTCTCTTTTATTGTATGTATATTAAGCAAGTAAAATCTGCTCAATATAGCTACCGATATAAATATAGTATATTGCGCAAATTTTGTCAAGCTCTTATGTAGACTATCTATTCAAAATAGGTTATACTACATAACACTTTAAGGATAAGCTTTAAGAATAAAAAATGTCTGAATTTTCACTTATAACGCCAATTGAAAGAGTTGGCAAAATCGCAAAAAGCACGGTGAAGCAAATGCAGAAATTAGGCGTTGCAACCGCTAAAGATTTATTGTTTTATTTTCCTGCACGCTACGAGGACTGGAGTAAAATAATGACCATTCAGGAGCTTAAAAAAGAAATGGCCGGAACGGTAAAAGGGAAAGTAATTATGATAGTGAACCGCAAAAGTAATTATCGCGGCACCACGCTTACCGAAGCGATTGTGTCCGACGGCAAGGATTCGCTCAAGGTGATATGGTTTAATCAGCCATGGATTACCAAGTCAGTTGCTACCGGCGATACCTTATATATGTCAGGTAAGATTGAAATTGATGAACAGTACGGCTTGCAGATGGTAAGCCCATCGTACGAATTGGCAACGCACGCGCCGGTGCATACGTCACGCATTGTGCCGATTTATCATTTGACTGAACGGCTCTCGCAGAAGCAATTACGCACGCTGATTAAAAATGTGATCTATCTTGCGCAAGATATTGAAGATTTTTTGCCGCGCGAAGTAAAAAGTAAATTTAATTTTATCTCGCTTCAATTCGCGCTTGAACAAATTCATTTTCCGGAAAATAAAAAATGGCTTGAAAAAGCCGAGCGGCGTTTGAAGTTTGACGAATTGCTTGTTATCCAGTTGCGCAACTATTTAGTGAAAGAGGAATTGAAAAAATTGCACGCGCCACAAATTATTTTTAACCTGGAAGAAACAAAAAATTTTACCAATTCATTGCCATTTCAATTAACCGATGATCAAAAAAAATCGGCATGGGAGATTATCAAGGATATGGAATTGGCGTATCCAATGAATCGCTTATTGCAAGGCGAGGTTGGCAGCGGCAAGACAATCGTGTCCGCTATCGCGTTTTTAAATACAGCGCTTTCCGGGCAGAGAGTCGTGTATATGGCGCCGACGGAAATTTTGGCAACGCAACAATTTAATAATTTTTGCGGTCTTTTCAAAGGACGCAATTTTCATATTGTTTTATTTACGCGGTCGCAAAGAAAAAGCAATCAGTATGACGATGTTTCTAAGAAAGAAATTTTAGAGATGATTAAAAAAGACACAATCGATTTGCTTGTTGGCACGCATACGCTTATTCAGGAAGAGGTACAATTGAAAAAATTAGGATTGGTTATTGTTGATGAACAACATCGCTTCGGCGTTGAACAGCGCGGAAAATTATTAAAAGATCATCAGGATGTTATACCGCATTTTCTTTCAATGACCGCAACGCCGATCCCGCGATCGATGAGTCTTACACTCTACGGAGATTTAAGTTTATCGGTGATTAAGGAATTGCCGCAAGGACGCAAGAAAGTAATTACGGAAATTATCACGCCGGAACGAATTGACGCAGTGTATCAATTCATACGGTCGGAAATTCAGAAAGGACATCAAGGATTTGTTATTTGTCCGCTTATCGATCCAAGCGACGCGCTTGGCGTTAAATCGGTTCAGGAAGAATATACCCGTTTGTCGAAAGAGGTATTTCCCGATCTGAAATTAGCGATTTTACACGGCAAAATGTCTGGAAAAGAAAAAGATGAAATTCGCGAGAAATTTTACGCGCATGATGGAATTGATTTGCTTATTTCAACAACGGTGGTTGAAGTGGGAATTGATGTGCCGAACGCGACCGTTCTCTTCATTGAAGGCGCAGAACGGTTCGGTTTGGCGCAGTTGTATCAGTTGCGCGGGCGAGTGGGGCGGAGCGAAGAGCAGTCATATTGTTTTTTGCATCTTGAGAACCCGAGCGACAAAGCGATGCAGAGGATGAACGCGTTTTTGCAGGCAAAAAACGCGCTTGAACTCGCGGAAAAAGATTTGGAAATGCGCGGTCCCGGCGAAGTATTCGGCACGAGCCAGTCGGGTTTTGTTGATTTTTTGAAAATTGCGAAGTTGACCGATTTTGAAAATATTAAAGAGGCGCAGGTTGCTGCTGAATTTATTATGGAGCAAAAATTATTGCTTAAATATCCTAATTTGCAGAAAAAAATTAAACAAGACATTAAGACGATGCACCT
>CAZVCF010000001.1:26935-61235 GCA_964626355.1 uncultured Gammaproteobacteria bacterium | reverse complement strand
CAATGATTACTTACTAAAAACGTTATGTCCTGTTCCAACTTGTTAGGATTGCCCAGGTGCGGGGTATTGACTTTTTTGTGAAAATGTGGTATATTATATGATATAGTTCAATAAAATTTATAAACAATTACAAACAAAAGGAAGGAGTAAAACATGATTTTATGGATAATGGTTGTAGCTCAATTAATTGTTTGGGCGTGGTTTTCCATTCAAGGCGGTAAACTTGCTGATAAATGTTTTTTAATCTTTACTGTTGGGATGTTGCTCGGACAGATCGCTGCCGGAATTGAATCGTATCAGATGCATGCAGAAAGATCATTAGTTATACAGATTTATTTTTTTGGATTCACTTTGTTTGGCGGAATCCAACGTTTCCGCAAAATGCGGAATAACAAAATTATAAACAATAAATAAACAAATAAAACACGGAAAGGGTTTTATTATGGGATATAACACAATAACTGCCAAAGCATTTGGCATAAAAGTTCAAAAAAAGGAAATAACAGTTATTCAAGCCGAAGGGAAATGCCCTGAATGCGAAACGCCATTGTCTCACTTGAGACAATTGAAAAATTATCATATTACGCCATATAGAAATATATGGCGTTTTCTATTTTTTGTGGTATACTATACCTATCTAAAAAATTTTGTTGCATTATGTCCAAAACATTAGATCCTGCGTACGACCCGCAGAAGTATGAAAAGAAAATATACGCGTTGTGGGAAAAATCGGGATATTTTAATCCTGATAAATTACCCAATAAAGCAAAGCGAAAAAAATCGTTTACGATTGTATTGCCTCCGCCCAATGTGACGGGGATTTTGCATATCGGTCATTCAGTGATGATCGCGGTTGAAGATTTGATGATTCGTTTTAATCGAATGAAAGGGAGGTTGGCTTTGTGGTTGCCGGGAACGGATCATGCGGCAATCGCAACACAGAATGTCGTTGAGAGAAAACTCGCGAAAGAAGGGAAACGGCGTTATGATTTGGGGCGTGAAAAATTTATCGCGGAATGTTGGAAATGGACGAAAGAAAGTCGCGCGATTATTGTATCGCAGATGAAAGCAATGGGTGGATCGTTGGATTGGTCGCGCGAGGCGTTCACGATGGACGAGAAACGCACGATCGCGGTACGCGCGATGTTCAAAAAATTGTGGGATGATGGATTGATTGTCCGTGGCAAGCGATTGGTCAATTGGTGCGCGCGGTGTCAGTCAACACTCGCTGACGATGAAGTAGAAATGAAAGAAATAGACGGCGCGTTTTATTATATTCAGTATCCATTTAAACAGCGCGTTGATAATCGCGCGTATATCACTATTGCCACCACGCGGCCGGAAACGATGCTCGCGGATACCGCGGTTGCGGTGAATCCGCAAGACGAGCGGTTCAAAAATATAATCGGCGCGTTGGTTGTGGTGCCGCTTATCGGGCGCGCGGTGCGCGTGATCAGCGATTATCGCGTTGAGAAAAATGCGGGGACCGGCGCGCTCAAAGTAACACCGGCGCACGATGAAACAGACTATGAAATCGGACAAACGCATCATCTTGATATGATTAATATCTTAAATCCGGACGGAACATTGAATGATCGCGCGGGACGATTTTCAGGATTAAAAATAAAAGAAGCGCGCGAAAAAGTTGTTGAAGAATTGCGAACCGAAGGTGTTTTGGAGAAGATAGAGCCAATGAAGCACGCGGTTGGGCATTGCTACAGATGCAATTCAATTATTGAACCGTATCTCTCCTTGCAATGGTTTGTCGACGTGAATAAAAAAATAAAAATGAAAGGAGAAAAAGAAGAAAAATCGTTTAAAGATATTTTGCGCGAAGCCGTTGAAAAGAAACATATTACTATTTTGCCGGAACGTTTTGACAAGGTGTATTTTGAGTGGATTAATAATCTGCGCGATTGGTGCATCTCGCGCCAGATTTGGTGGGGACATCAATTGCCGGTGTGGTATTGTCATCATAAAATTTTTCATGATGTGATCCGTCAGGAACGCGAATGCGGCGCGGTCGTTGTTTCAGCGCAAACGCCGAAACAATGTCCGCAGTGCGGATCAAAAGATTTATTGCAGGATCCGGATACGCTTGATACATGGTTTTCAAGCGCGTTGTGGCCATTCTCCACGCTCGGTTGGCCGAATGAAAATCATAAAGACTTAAAACGATTTTATCCGACGGATGTATTAGAAACCGCTGCGGATATTTTATTTTTTTGGGTGGCGCGGATGATTATGTTCGGCAAATACGCCACCGGCGCGTATCCGTTTCACACGGTTTATTTGCACGGCATCGTGCGCGATGCGCATGGAAAAAAAATGTCGAAGTCATTAGGAAATATCGTTAATCCATTAGACGTGATTGCGCGGTACGGGACTGACGCAACGCGCCTTTCGTTGATTATGGGAACGGCAGTGGGACAAGATATGAATTTAGATGAGCGGAAAATAGAGGGGAATAAAAGATTGATTAACAAGATATGGAATATCACCCGTTTTGTATCACAGAAAAAAATGAATACAGCGTATATGAAAATACCAAAACCGATAACGTTTCCACAGAAATGGATTTGCGCTGAATACGACTCGATGGTTCAAGAAGTGACAAGAAATATCGAAACATATAATTATTCTCGCGCGGCGGAGTTGTTGCAGGAATTTACCTGGCATCAATTTGCCGATTGGTATCTTGAAATTGGGAAGCAAGAAATTGGCGACAAGAAATTGGAAAAAACTACACAGCATATTCTCTATTATATTTTGATGAATTTTTTGAAATTATGGCATCCATTTATTCCATTTGTCACCGAAGCGCTATGGCAGGAATTAAAGTTGAGTAAAAAAATGTTACTTGTTGAAGAATTGCCGTTATCGCTGAAAATTTCAGAATCGCGGCGCAAAAAATTGCGCGATGAATTTAAAAAAATTCAGGAGGCGGTTATTGCGTTAAGAAATTATAAAGCGCAGAATAAACTTTCTGAATTAGCGGTACTGTCTTCTATAAAAGGAGATAAAAAATTTTGGGCAGAACATACACAATTGATCGCGACGCTCGCTCGCGTAACGATCGCGGCGGAAGACTCCAGCGCGTCAGTAAAAAAAGGTACGGCGATATTTGAATCAGCGGAGATAACTCTGCTGGTTGCAGATTCTAAGTCAGAGATCAAAAAGATTCAATCAAAAATTTAAAGCACAAAGCTCAAAATAAATCCGAAATTCGAAACACGAAATCCGAAACAATATCTAAATTGCCTACTCCGCCGAAGTAGCTATTCCAGTCCTTCGTAGCCATTCGAACTACTACGGAGAGGGCAGAGAAGAAGGCGAAGAAAGGCGGCTACGAAGGCCGGGCAAAATTCAAATGACCAAAACGGTTCCAAATTTTGGATTTTACCTTTGTTTTGAATTTTGAATTTTGGTTATTTGAATTTGTTTCGGATTTCGATATTCGTATTTTTGGTTTTGCTTTTTGATTTATTATTTATTTAGGATTTGCCATTATATCCGTTTTTGTGTATCAAGAAATAGTTCTTAAAATAAATATCGAAAGGAGTTGTATGAGCAACAGACAAGAGAAGTGCGGAATTTTTGGCGTGTATGGAAACGGCGTTGAGGCAAGTCGTTTAACATTTTTTGGACTTTTCGCGCTTCAGCATCGCGGACAGGAAAGTTCCGGAATCGCGGCGTTTAATGGAAAAAGTTTGCAATATCATAAAGGAATGGGCTTAGTCGCGCAAGTCTATGATGAAAACGCAATCAATCGGCTTTCCGGGCATACCGCGATCGGGCATAATCGATATACCACGCGAAGCGGATCGTCGTTAACGCACGCGCAACCGGTTATTCTTTGTGATGAATTCGCGTTCGCGCATAACGGCAACTTGCCGAGCGTCGCCGCGTTAGTTGATTTTTTAAGCGTGCGCAACATCGCGACCGAAGGATTAAACGATTCCGAGTTGATGGCGCAAGCGATTGTGTGGTATTGTGCCAATGGCTTATCATTTGAAGACGCGGTTGCGCAATCATATTCATTGTTTACCGGTTCATTTTCATTTATCGCGTTGTATCGGAATACAATGATTGCGGCGCGCGATGAATGCGGAATACGGCCGCTTTCAATCGGACGGCTTACTACTGCGGGGATAGAAAAGAATGACAGTTTCGTTTTCTCTTCTGAAACGTGCGCCTTGAAGACAATCGGCGCGAGTTTTGTTCGCGATGTATCACCGGGTGAAATGGTTATTATCAATTCGTCAGGAATGCGTTCAAAACAAGTTGTAAAACCGAATCCTAAATTGGATATTTTTGAGTTTGTATATTTTTCGCGTCCGGACAGCATGCTCAATGGAAAATCGGTATATGAGGTGCGAAAAAATTTTGGAAAAATTTTAGCTCGCGAGAAAAGAATAGACGCGGATATGGTAATACCTGTTCCGGAAACCGCGATACCGGTCGCGATTAGTTACGCGGAAAGTTGCGGAATTCCGCTCGAAACAGCGTTAATTAAAAATCGGTATATTCATCGAACGTTTATTGAGCCGGAACAATCGTTGCGGGAACGCGGCGTGCAATTAAAACTGAACGCGCTTGACGCGCTTTTGTATAACAAACGAGTCATCGTACTTGACGATTCAATTGTGCGCGGCACGACTTCGCGGCAGATTGTGCGGATGTTGCGCGACGCGGGCGCGCGCGAAGTGCATTTTTTAGTAAGCTCGCCGCCGGTCAAGTATCCTGATTTTTACGGCATTGATCTTTCAAAGCAGAATGAACTTTTGGCGCCGCATAAAACAATCGAACAAATGCGCGAACACATTGGCGCGGATACGTTGTATTTTCTATCATACGAAGGAATGATTGAGGCGACTGGCTTGACGGAAGATGCATTTTGTTCTTCGTGTTTTACTGGAAAATATCCGATCGATCTTCACGAACGCGCGAAGGAGTTTGACTCGTTAGAAGCAGGAAGCGAAAAATCAGAGGTTAAAGCGATATAAAATTTTGTATAAAATCTGCGGAGGCTCGACCTCCGCAGATTTTTGATTTGATCGTAAAAAACGATCAAGAAGGGTTTAATGCCCCTTTTTGCTTGTCATTACAGCGTTTTTTGCCCTTGACTTTTTCGCGGAAATGTGGTATATTGATGAAGTGAGTGAAGAATAAATAAAGAATGTATTTTTATTCTTTTTTATTCTGAGCGAACGAAGCAATATATCGTTGGATATATTAGAGACATAATTGAGTTCATTAAAATTTAATATTTATTGACAAAATGTTTTATGACATTTTGTGTTATAAAATCAGAGAATAAGGAGAAATATATTATGCAGAAAACAATAAGTCCATTAAAAGTAAAAAAAGTATCAATTAGTTTCGCGACAAAGGCAGAAGCACTCAATGCCTGTCAAGAGATAGAGCGAATGAATAAACTCCTCGGGATTGAAATTTTTGATTTCTCTTTAGTTAGTACAGCGACAGTTGAAGTAAGAAGTAAAATATCGGATAGGCCATTAAAATTTTTGGAGACATCAGGGGTGTGGACTATAGTCTCAAGTGGTATAGATATTGTTATTCCCAAAGAAAAAGATTCAAAAACAGTCTATCAGAACGGAAGGTAAAAATGATGGATTATATAATCGGTTTCATAATTGCGATACTCGCGATACAGGCCGCTGAAAAGTATCTTAAAATTAAGGTTCCGTTCGGAGGAATTTTTAAAGCATTATTCGCGATAATCTCATTTCCATTCAAATTGTTCACCAAGCCATTCAATAACGCGATGAAAGTGCGCTATAAAGAATGGCTGAAATATCGCGGAAAAATTGAAAAAGACCGTTACGATGCAAATTATCGTAATCGTCGAAGACGAGGACCATGACAAAGTTATTCACACTATAAGTCAACCTGAATTTTACTTTGTAAAATTCAGGTTGATGGAAAAATCAAAAAAGGTGATTTACAATCTTAAAAGGCAATTTTTTTAAAAAAATTGCCTTTTAACAAGGAAAGGGAAAAAATGACGAAAAAAAGACTAGTAGAAAGAATTATTCATAGCGGCAATCTTGATTTAATCGGAGAGACGCTGAGAATTCTTGCGTTTCCTAATTCCAAACCCCATGCCGCCTATTTTGCGGATGAAGTGCGTCAAGACGCGACACGTTTGACGCGAGAAGAAATACAAAATTTGTATGAATTCATGTACGGTCTCGAAAGAGATAACGTCGATGGACACTTTTTTATGCAGGATATATTTGATAGTTCGTACGACATATGTTCTGTTAACGGTTATATTTTCCAAGAAGGGCAATTTACCATCAATGTAACCTGGACTTTTGACGGACATGACGGTGAATTGTTGTTCTTTATCCAAGAGGATGGGCAGAGTATATTACACATTACAAACACCGATTGCAAATGCACATACGGATGGAAAGAAATTGAGCTTGATAAAATAGAAGATGACGAGGATGAAATATAAAGAATTACCCCCTAAATTTTACTTCGTAAAATTTAGGGGGTTTCTGTTTTATCCACGATACTGCGCGCGCGGTTAAATGCATTTACTCTGCAGTCTTTTGACTATTCATATATATACGGCAGAACAATTTTTGGACTATTGCGTTCCAAAGTGCGGCGCGTAACAATCCACGGACCCTTGAAATTCATTTCAGAGAAAGTAATAGTAGTATCGGTGACTTCCTCCACGTATGCGACATGACCATAACGGCGCGCCGCCCATCCAGTTTCTTTTAAGGTGACAATTGCACCGACGCGCGGTTCGTTGCCGGTTGGAAATCCTGACGCTTTCGCGTTTCTGATCCAATCTTTCGCGTTTCCTGTCCACGGGATACATCGTTTTTTTGCAACCCAATAGGTGCACTGGCCTCCGATGAATCGACGGCAACCTTGCCCAGTTATTTTTCCTTCACCATATTGTTTTATATATTCTAATTTTTCTTTTGATTGCGCGTTACGGGCGATGGCGCGCGGAACCGGCGGCGGCGGGATCTTCCCTTGCGGGATAATAAGTTCGTCACCAGGAAAAACGTCATTCGCGTCAGCAAGGTTGTTGAAGTCAAGAATATCTTCAATGTTTCCTCGATAGGTTTTTGCGATCGCGGCGATGGTATCGCCTTTTTTGATTTTATAACTGATTCCGTCAAGCGGCAGAATGCGCAGCTCTTGTCCGGGACGAATAATTGAGAAAGAGGTTAATTTATTTTCAACAAGAATTGTTTCTATTTTGATATCAAATTTTTTCGCGATTGACGCGAGCGTGTCTCCGGATTGCACAGTGTATGTTTCAATTGATGTCCGCATTTGTTCGTCATTTGAACCGTCAAGGATAATCATATCCCCATTACTGAACGAAGACGCATTATTGTTCGATTGCTCGGCGGCGATACTAAAATCGTACGCGCGCGATTTTTGCGGTTCGCCTTGAGTTGGAGAAGTGTTGAGTGTTACTTTTATCCCGTTCGTTTTTTCTTGAGGCGCATTCGATGACATCATCGCCATCCATTTTGATTGACTATACATTCCATGGGCGCTGTAGAGCGCGCTAGAAAAAAGAAGAAGAATACCAACTGTTGACGCGATTTTTTTACGCGCGATATGCGGGATAAAAGAAAACGGAAAAAGAGACGGTAATTGCTGGGCGACTTTTTGCATCATCAGCGCGCCGATATTTTCTTTATATATTTTTTTGAAAAAAAGAAAAAACCGTATGACTAAGGGTTTAAATAAGAAACTAAGAATTTTGAAGATAAAACGGACGATAATCCAAAACGGGATCAAAAGAATAACCGAATGCTTAAAAAGATAGATAAGGGAAAAAAGGGATTTAATCCCGATTTTTGTCAAAAAAAGCTTTACGGACAAAAAAATTTTTGAGTTGTTACTCATATTGATGTAAAGACAGTATAGGTTATTTGAGGAGATTTGTCAATAGGGCGCGGTGGATAAGCTGTGGATAGCGTTTTTCCCCTTATTTTCATATATTTTCTTGCACTTTATTACGGATACGGTAAAATTCATATCTATGTCCATCTGCTCAAACCTCAAAACCGAATACGAATCCCTCCAACGCCTCGCCGACGAGTATAGCGCTGTCTATCTCCGCGTCCGCGATTCCGGGGATTTTACTGAAGCAAAACAGTTGAAAAAAGAATTACAACAGAAAAGAGATGCACTCAAGAATAAGTTTTCGTATCCCATTATCGTGCGTGGCTCGATTGAACGAATCATCAAGGAACTAAATCTTAATGTTGGATACGAGGTGGATGACAAAGGAAAAGTAGAATTTAAGCACGCAAGGAAGACAATGGGTCAAATAGTTAGTATTTTAACCCATAAAAAAAACAGAGTTGGAGATATAGATATTGGCTGGAGCTCTATTGGATCCGCTGGCGCGCAAGCAATCGCTGAAGTGCTCAAGCATTCGAATAATAAGGTAACGAGTATGGATCTGCGAGAAAACTTAATTCGATCCGCTGGCGCGAAAGTCATTGCCGAAGCGTTAAAGCATTCGAACAACAAGATAACGTATATGAATCTGTGGGGTAACGGTATCGATATCGATGGTACCGAAGCCATTAAGGAAGCAGTTGAAGAAATAAAAAAAATCGGCAGAGAGATAAAAGTAGACATATAACAATGGTTTTTGCGTTTAGATATAAGATTAAAGCGAAAAGCGGAAATTAAAGTCCAAAATTATTTTTGGGGATTGTCCCCAATTCAAAATTTAATAAGAAATAATTTTGAATTTTGCATTGTCATTTTGATTTTTTATTTTTGATTTTTGAATTATGATATGAAATACAATCCTCAAAAAATTGAGAAGAAGTGGCAGAAAAGGTGGGAGAAAAGCGATTTGTATAGCGCGAAAGATTTTGACAAAAAACCAAAATTTTATTGTTTGGTTGAGTTTCCGTATCCGAGCGGCGCTGGATTGCATGTCGGACATCTGCGCAGTTATTCCGCGCTTGACGCGATGGCGCGGATGAAACGGATGCAAGGGTACAATGTTCTCTATCCGATGGGATGGGACGCATTCGGTCTGCCAACGGAAAACTTCGCGATTAAGACAAAAACACAGCCAGCGATTGTCACGAAACAGAATATCGCGATATTCAAAAAACAAATCAAGCAAATGGGGTTGAGTTTTGATTGGTCGCGCGAGATCAACACCACTGATCCACATTATTATCGCTGGACGCAGTGGATTTTTTTGCAATTATTCAAGCACGGATTGGCGTATAAAAAAAATATGCCGATCAATTGGTGTTCGAGCTGTAAAATCGGATTGGCGAACGAAGAAGTAGTTGACGGAAAGTGCGAACGATGCGGCGCGGAGACCGTTAAAAAAAATAAAGAGCAATGGGTGCTTAAAATCACCGATTACGCGGATCGTCTGATTGCTGATTTGGATACAGTTGATTATCTTGAAAAAATTAAGACGCAGCAGATTAATTGGATAGGAAAATCGGAAGGAACGATTGTCAGATTTCAGATTTCAGATTTCAGATTTCAGATTGAAGTGTTTACAACAAGGGTGGATACGATTTTTGGGTGCACGTATTTAGTCGTGGCGCCGGAACATGAAGCAATAAAGAATTATGAATCACGAATTACGAATTATGAAGAAGTAAAGAAGTATATTGAAGAAACACGCAAGAAATCGGATTTACAAAGGACGGAGTTGAATAAAGAAAAAACAGGCGTTGAGTTGAAAGGGATTAAAGCGGTTAATCCGTTGAATGGCGAAGAAGTGCCGATTTGGATCGCGGATTATGTGTTGGCACATTATGGCACTGGCGCGGTAATGGCGGTTCCAGCGCATGATTCAAGGGATTGGGAGTTCGCGAAGCAATATGGGTTGCCGATCAAGCAAGTTATTGCCAATAAAGATGATTTTAAAATTCAAAATGCAAAAATCAAAAATCAAAATGACAATTTAAAATTTAAAAATGCAATTGATACGGTTTTCGAAGACGATGGGATTTTAATCAATTCAGGAGGATTTACCGATCTCACTTCGCAAGAGGCGCGGTATCGTATAACGCAATGGCTTGAAAAGAAAAATAGCGGAGAAAAAAAGACGCAGTATAAATTGCGCGATTGGATTTTTTCGCGTCAACATTATTGGGGAGAGCCGATTCCTCTTGTTTTTTGCGATAATTGTCGTAAAAAACAAAATGGAAATCTAAAATCTAAAATTCAAAATCTAAAATTTTCTCAAGGAGAGTTGCTTAATCCGGGCTGGATTCCTATTTCAGAAAATAAACTTCCGGTGAAATTGCCAAAAGTAAAACACTATGAACCGACGAATACCGGCGAATCGCCGCTTGCAGGGATAACAAAATGGGTTGATACGAAATGTTCTCGTTGCGGCGGAAAGGCAAAGCGCGAAACAGACACGATGCCGAATTGGGCGGGAAGCAGTTGGTACTACCTCGCCTATGCGATTAACAAACAACTCACAACAAACAACTCGCAACAATTTTTTAAAAATAAAAAAGTGCAGAAATTATTGCGGTATTGGATGCCGATTGATTTATATAACGGCGGAATGGAACATACGACTCTTCATTTACTCTATTCTCGTTTTTGGAATAAATTTTTATGCGATATCGGCGCGGTGCCAACTTTTGAACCGTATCGCGCGCGTCGTTCGCACGGAATGATTCTCGCCGAAGGAAACGAGAAAATGTCAAAATCAAAAGGAAACGTAGTGAATCCGGATGAAGTCGTGAAACAATACGGCGCGGACACTTTGCGATTGTATGAAATGTTTGTCGGGCCATTTGGCGAAGCAGTAAGCTGGAATACGCGTGGCATTATTGGAATGAGGAGGTTTCTGGAGAGAATATGGAAATTTATTTCATCAGCGAATAGCGAATCCGATACGAATAAACGAATTCGTAAATTCGCAAAAAATTCGTTATTCGTTGATAAATTATTGCACCAGACGATTAAAAAGGTGACGGAAGATATTGAGAATATGCGATTTAATACGGCGATCTCGACGCTGATGATTTTGCTTAATGAAATGGAAAAAAATGTAAGTCAATTATCAACTATCAACTATCAACTATTTCTAAAATTACTCTCTCCGTTCGCGCCGCATATCGCTGAAGAGTTGTGGGAGAATCTCGGTAATAAAAAATCAATCTTTTTAGAAAAATGGCCGATATATAATCTAAAGTTGGCGCGCGACGAAGAAATAGAGTTGATTATCCAAGTCAACGGAAAATTGCGCGATAAAGTTTTGGTAAGCGCGTCTATTAATGAA
This sequence comes from uncultured Gammaproteobacteria bacterium, assembly GCA_964626355.1. GTDB lineage: Bacteria > Patescibacteriota > Patescibacteriia > UBA2591 > CAZVCF01 > CAZVCF01. Next base: position 49,933 of record CAZVCF010000001.1, on the reverse strand, counting down.
GAGGACGCGCGCCGCATGGCGCTCAAACGCGAAAAAATAAAACAGATACTCAACGGTGTTCAACCTAAAAAAATTATTTTCGTGAAAGGAAGGTTGGTCAATATAGTACTATAGTTTAAAATTAAAAGTGAATAGTGAAAAGTTAGAAATAAAATTCGAATATCGAAATTTCTGCCTGTGCCAAGACTTCGACTGGCAGGCGAAACAAATTGCCTATTCCGCCGAAGTAGCTTCGGCTATGAAGGCCGGGCAAAAATCAAATAGCAAAAATGGGGAATAGTTGGTAGTCCAATTAGTTAAAAATTAAATTTTGAATTACGAATTATGCATCAAGAATGCATTTTTAAATTATATACACCTATAAAACGATCGTTTCATAGGTGTATATAATTTATTGTGTAGTTGTGATGAGAAATGGTAATATCTTTTTATGTCTAAAATAAAAATTCCTTTGACCGATAAGGTACTATTGTCATTATATGATTGCGTGATAAACGCGGCGGATATTTATGGCGCTGTGGCATCGCGAAAGGAATTATATAATAGATTTTTTCAGAATTACTGGTATTTTAAGAAGAAAGTACGGTTGCGCGAAGAACAGCGAGCGCGTTTTGCGCAATTAGTCTATCGCCTTAAACGGGAAGGATACCTTTTGACGCCTGAAAAGAAAGATATAAAAAGCGGTGCGGGTTTTTTGCTTTCAGAGAAAGGAATGCGTAGAATCACCGACATCAAGATACGAACGATGCCACAAAAGAAGAGAAATGACGGGCAATGGTATATGGTCGTTTTTGATATCCCCGAGGAGAAATATGTATTGCGAAATCGATTGCGTCGACGGTTAAAAATGTTCGGTTTTAAACAATTTCAGAAGAGTATTTGGCTTTGCCCTTATGAGGTGGGAGTTATACTGAAGGAATCAATCAAATTGTTGCGTGCCAATAACTACGTACGCACGTTTCTTATTCGGGAGCAGGAGATATAATCGGGGAGCGTAGCTAAGAGAATAGGTAGAAATTATTTTAAGATTTTGGATTAAGAGGGTTTTGTCTAAAATTTGAAGTGAAATAGCCGCTTATTAATTATATACACTATCTACACGATCGTTTAATATGTGTATATGGAGGTGTTGGCGGATAGAGTAAGATAGTTTTGTAACCATTTTAAAATCAATTTAGATAAAAGTAAAAATTGTGCAAAATATAAAATTGATTGTTGTATGAATTATAAACAAGAGATTAAAATGTTGTGCGAACAATATGGCATTAGCCCGGCGAAATCGCGCGGGCAAAATTTTTTAATATCGGATTTCGTGTATCGCGCGATTGTTAACGCGGCGGATATTCAGCCCGACGAAACGATTATTGAAGCGGGAACGGGTTTTTGTTTCCTGACAAAATTATTAGCCGAAAAAGCGAAACGGGCAGTCAGTTTTGAAAGCGATAGAAAAATCGCCGCCGCCGCTGATATTTTGAAATCGTACGCGAATATAAAAGTTGTTCATCAAGATATTTTGAAAATCGATCCGAGCGAATACGTGAAAGGACCTTATGCGATCGTTGCGAATTTGCCCTATAGTATCACTGGATTTTTTTTGAGAAAATTTTTATTTGACGAAAAAAATCAGCCGCAGAGGCTGATTCTTATGTTGCAAAACGAAGTGGCGCAACGGTTGATGGCGCGTTCGCCGCGAATGAATATGCTCGCGATTCTCGCGCAAAATTTTGGTAGAGTTGAACGCGTTATAAAAGTGGGACGGCAAAATTTCTGGCCTGTGCCGCGTGTTGATTCAGCGGTTATCCGTATAACAAAAGACGCCCCGCATTCGCAGGGCGTAGTTGCGCGCAGTTTGGACAAAAATGCTTTCGCGCTTGTGAAAATTGGATTTAGTCATCCGCGCAAGATGTTGATTTCTATTATGCGCGACGCGCTCAAAAGAGGTATAATTAAATCAAACAATAATGCGCGCCTTGAAGAAATTTTTAAATCGTTTGGGCTCAAAGAAACCATTCGCGCGCAGGAATTGACGATAGAACAATGGGGAAAAATAAACAAAAAATTGGATTATTGATTTTTCTTATCCTCTTCGGAGGAGGCGTTATTTTTTTGAGTTCTGTTAAATTGAAGGGCGCTATTCGCGCTCCTTTTTTGCTTCAAGAAATTGCGAAAATCGTACAACCAACTCAAGAAGATTTGATTAAAAAATTGCGCGCGACCGATACGGATGGCGATAGTATTGATGATTATCAGGAACGGTATATTTATGGAACCAGCGTTTTTTTGCAAGATTCAGACGGCGATGGAACAAACGACAAAGATGAAATTACCGCGAAGAGTAATCCGTTGGATAAAAACAGCGCGCCGCGAAAAGAGGGCGATACGCTTGGAGACGTTGGATCAACAGTTAACGATCAACGATCGACGATCAACAATCAACAACAGACAGATAACAATTTACAGCAAGAAATAAAAGACGAAACGCTCGTTCAACGACCGTCGTCGGCATTGCTTCAAAAAATTCGCGACGCGCTTATTGCCGCGGGCGCGCCGCGCGATCTTGTGCAAAACCTCGATGACCAAACGCTTGTAAACTTGTATAATAATACTAAAGCAGAAACAGGAATTGATCCTGCGGCATTATTGTCGCAGGGAATTGGTATTGGAAATCAACAATCAACAATCAACAATCAACAATCAACTTCAACTGCTGTTTCCAAGCAAGCATTGCAATTATTAAAACAAATGCCACCGGCGCAAATACGGCAATTATTAATTCAGCAAGGTTTTAACAAGGAAATATTAGGCTCGATTGATGATGCAAATTTGCAATTGTTAGTGAATAAGTTTATCGCGGAGGAAGAGAAAAAGTAGGGAAGAGAGAAATATATTTTTACAACCGCCTATTCTTTATGATACAGTCGACTTCGTCGACTGCTACACTAATGTTCCCACTGCCAACCCGATGTTGTAAAAATATATTTCTCTCTCAAGCAGAGGAATATAAAAAGAGATAGAATAAATAACTAAAATTTTTCAATTCTAAAACGTTTTGGTCATTAGGATTTTGAGTTTTGAATTTGTTTGGGATTTGGCCCGCCCGACTGAACGGTATTCAGTCGTTCGGGCGGGTGCTTGTAATTTGGAATTTTATAAAATCGGTGCGCGGAATTTATAAAAATAGGATTAGAAATTTATGAGATTCAACCACAAAAATCAAAATTTAAAAATGCGTCGAACGATCGTTTCGATGATGTTGTTTTTTTTCGTTTTTGGTTTATTCGCCGCGCCGAAACCCGCGCAGGCGCAGTTTATTACTTTTGATCCCGGAGCGGTTGGTGGTATCATCGTTGATACGGTTACTAAGGTAGGGCAGTTCGTCTGGGATGTGGCAAAACGGGTAGCGGAATTTGTGATGAAAGAAGGGGTTGCGGTCGCGTATCGCAACGGTTTGACTATTTTTCTCAATCAAGCCGCGCAACAGAGCGCCGAATGGGTCGCGTCCGGCGGCAAGGGACAGAAGCCGATGTTTTTATCAGATCCGCATTATTTTACCAAACTTGCAGATTCGGTTGGCGGGGAACTGCTTCAAAATACGTTTAGTTCTGTGTCTGGCTTCAAAAATTTTAATCTCTGCGATCCGATTGATCCAAGTATTAAATTCAAGATGCTTATCAATCTTGACACGACCGCGCCAAAACCCGCGCCGGAATTGTATAAGTGTTCATTTACAAAGATATGGGAGAACGCGCGCAATTCAGCCGCTAAATTTACTTTCAAAGCGAGTTTTGGATTAACCGAAGGTCCGGCCGGCGGTTATAAAAAAGATTTGAAAACTGCGATTCTTACCAATACTCTTTTGCCGTGGGATATGAAAAGCAGACTGTATGGCGAGTATTTTCTTGCTTCATTTAATGAAACAACTGACGCAGTGTACGGGCCATTTTACGTTCCGTATGGGGTGGCGGCAGGGCCTAAAATACGAGAAGGTATTGTTGGTGGATTTGGCGCGAGAATAGAGGCATCGCATGAGAAATATGAGGATTTATTAAATAGGGCTTTGAAAACCGATAAAAAAAATAGAGCGCGTGTTGAGCGCAAGATTAAAGAGCAGAAAGAAAAATACTCAAAATCTTTAGAAGATATTACAGCGAAAATTGATGGTTTTGATAGTATGAGTGGCGCGGTACAATCACATTGGAAAAATCAACCGAGGAAATGCTCATATACCCAAGAGGGGTGTACTTATGCGAATAGGTATGAAGAAATGAATGCAGGTGTTGAAAAATTGAAGAAAGATAAAGTTGAGCTAGAGGAGGAGCTTAGGCAACAGGTGAGCGAATTAGGAATTGCTCATCAAACCGCAGCTGCTAATGCATTAAATAATAAAAAATTACAAGATAAACTGACGTCGTTAGTGATTCCCATTCTTAAGGGGGTTGGAAAAGATATGCAAGATACATTTCTTGCGCTTACCTCTTCGTTCGCAGTATGCAGACAAAAAGGCGACATTGCCTCATTTTGTAATGTTAATGAGTGCAGAACGTTCGTTTATAATAATTTGATGTTTAAAGATGAAAGCGTCGGTCCGATTAACTATCCAGATTTTAATAATTTCACAGAGCCACAATGCACGCGCGACGCGAGTGCGGCGTGCACAAGCGGCAATACGATCGGATGTCAGCAAAATAAAGCGAACGCATTCATCCATTACAGAAAAGTATTAGATAAAATTAATGAATATGTTTTGAAATTGAATGACTGGCAAGCGGGATTGTTGACGTCAGCGGAGAAAACGGATTTTGCCAGTATGTCGATTCCTCCTGAAGCGGGAAGTCTTGACGATTTAACAAAATCGTTTGAACAGGGAAGTAATCCGATTAGCGCGCAACTTGGCGTTGAAAGTGAGTTGCTCAAAAAAATGGGAGTTGAAAAAGACGTTGCTGAAAAGATGAAACAAATTGAAGGAGGATTAAATAGTTTGACGTCAAATATATCCGGAAGAGTGAAAACTCCTGCCGCGTATGTTGAAAAAGAGTTAGGGGAAATGAAAGGACCGCTTAAAGGACCATTGGTGATGACTGGATCCGCGGTCGCGGACGCATTCGGAATTTTTATGAGTACATTAATGAAAAAATTACTTGAGAAAGCTATCAATGAATTAAACAAACAAGAAAATCCATCGGAACAAGAGCAGAATTTTACCAAAGATCTACGTGAACAACTTGGAAAGACGGAGAATTCGAGTGGGGCAAGCGAGCAATGCGGTGATCAATATTGCGGCGCGGGAGAAACAGTATTATCGTGTCCGTCTGATTGCGGCGGAAGCGTTCAGGGGTCACAGGGAGGCCGTTTCGGAGGAAGTAGTGCTGGTAAAACGTTTAATGAAGACGGTTCAGAGAGTGGAGATTTCGGAGGAGGCGTTGAAGATGGATTAAAGAGCAATGGCGGCACTACGCCAACGCAACCGTCAGATTTGTGCGGCCCGTATGGAGGAGACACGGATGGAGATGGGTTGTGCGACAATTAAATGTAAAATGTAAATATCAAAATGGAAAATGACAATGATTAAATGATAAAATTTAAATAAACAGAAGGCTTCGCTTGATTTCACTTTTTTTGTTTTCAAGCGAGCGCAAAATACGAACTACCACCCTTTATAATAATTAAAGCACGAATCAAACTACAACTTAAAACTAAAATTAGAATTATCGAAAATTGATTTATTGTCCCGATGCGAAACAATCAAAGATACACGATTTTTTAAAAGGAAATCGGAAAAATTTAATAAAAATTGAAAATATAAAATTTTTATTGATTATTTTGCATTTTACATTGTCATTTTGCATTTTGATTTTTGCATTTTGAATTTAAGATGTTGTTTTCTCGAAAAAAAATAATATTATTTATATTCTTCGGAATCATTTTGATTGCCGGCGGTGTTGTTTTTGCCCAATCTCGTCCCGCGAGAGACCCTTGTCCGTATGATCCGACGAATACGTGCCAGAATCAATTGATTCCGGGAGGTGGACTATCAATTGGCGGAGGCCAAAGTCTGGGCGGTGTTGAAGGCAGTGCGGAGGAAAGTGCGTTGTCAGAAGAATCAAGTGCGCAGGAGGAGAAAGATTTTATTCCAAGCGAACCACAAACATCGCCGGGCGTGCAATTGGTTGAGCTGAAACAAGCAGGATCGGTTGATTTACTGACTGAATTTTCGCTGTGCCCTCCGCAAGGAGCAAAATACGCGACAGTGAACAACTGTGTTATTGACACCGGTTTTCGTCAGGCGATTGAAGAGCATCTCACTATTAAGCGCGCGATTGAGAAAGGATATCTGCATGGTGATTGGTTCGTTGGCGCGCCAACGAGAGATACGGTTGATGGTGTTGCAGATTATACAACCCGTTATTCATTGAGCAATATAAAAAAATTGCGCCGCGCGCGCGTGGTGCCTCTTGGATTGGAAATAGCTGCGCGTCGTATTGGGAATGATCCGCTCATCCGGGGGACTGATAAAGTGAAGTTGCGGGAAATTGTCAATGGTTTTTATCAATACGGTCCGGATGGAAAATGTGGCACTATTGATGACACAAGCCCATTTTGCAATTTAGTTGATCCGAGCTGGGTATTAAAATTACCGCCTTTGCGATGCGAATTGACCGCGTACAGCCGTTCGCCGCAATCGCCGGAATCAAAAGATCGAAATGAAACGTGCGTTGATACGCAAGATTGCGTGCGCGAGGATGAAAATGGCAAATGCGTCGCGTGGGGATATTGCACGCGTGAATTGAATCGGTGGCGGTTTGACGGCGACGCGTGCGAAACGCAATACGAAAGTTGCGGCAAATACACCCGTCTTAAAGACGATAAAAAGTTTTTTTATTTGGCGAATAGTTTGGATTCTGCGCAATGCGATCAGGACTCGTCCGGATGTCAATGGTTGTGCCAGGAATATGATAAGGATATCACAACCGGCGCGTGGAAGTGCAAGAAACCGGGTCTTTCAATAAGTAACGTAACAACGGTTGCAAATATTATGGAGGTTTGGAAAGAGGAAGGTCCAATAGATAATCCTCCCCTTGAGGAATGTGGGAATGATCTTTGCGAATTAAGAGAAGGAAAAGGAGGCTCGAGTGAGTGCAGAAGAGATTGTTTTAATTATTCAGTCACTTCAACCGAAACAGTTGCGAACACGACAACAAATCCATTGAACGCGAAATTTTTTAACGCGCGCGCGGAATTGTGCAAACCAACTGCGGAAGGATGCACGTGGTTCTCGCGTGAAAAGAGCGGTTTAGGAACGAATCTCGCGCGAAATCCGGAATTGAATGATTGGGTTGATGCGAACAGAGATGGCGTTGTTGGCGCGAATGAAGTGAAAGGATGGCAAACAATTGGTTCAGGAGTTTCGTTCAGCGCGACTAGCACCGCAAACGGAGAAAATGTAAATGTTTTTATAAGCGCGTCCGGATCAGGAATTCGTCCGGAAGATCCAATTGTTCTCCCAGTTGGAACCTATACAATTTCTTTTGACGCGAAAAATAGTGATATAAATAATCATACGATTTCGTTGCGCGGAGCAGATTATGCCGGGTCAGGCGTTGTGGTCGTTTCAACGATAATAGCATCTCAATCCGATTGGCAACGTTATAGTCTTTCATTCGCGCATCCGTTCAATAGTTTTTCTGACCTCAATAATTCAGAGGATTTACAGATTTTTATATCTGACGTATTTTCCGGAAGCGGCGCGTTATCAATTGATAATATTCAATTTGAAGCGGGAACGCGCGCGACGCCATTCAAAAAATATGGTTTTGCGAACAGCGCGTATTTGCGCAAAGCTCCGGAGTGGATGAAATGCTACGACGGCAGCTCTGACAACGATTCTCCTGAATGTGAAAAATATCTCACGCAATGTTCCTATCAACAAGTTGGATGTGACGCGTATTATGATCAAAATTTTCCGGACAAAAAAATTCCCGCGATTGTGACCGATAACGATCAATGTCCGTCGGAGTGCGTTGGATTAGAAACATTCAAAGAAATGCCGAGCAACTTTAACAAGGGAAGAGATTTATTGAATTTTATTCCAAAGAGCGCGGAAAGTTGCAGCGCGAACGCGGTCGGTTGTTCAGAATTTACCAATTTGTCCGAGGTGGCGAAAGGCGGCGAGGGACGAGAATATTATACGCAGATTCGTCAGTGTGTGAAACTTGACGCAACTGGAGCGATTGTGCCGCCGCCGGTCAATCCTGTTGGCGCGACGTGCAAGAATTACTACACATGGGTCGGAAGCGACACAAGTGGCTATCAATTGAAGCGTTATTATCTTTCTGAAAATTCAGCAAGCGGTGGTCCAAAAACCGTTCCAAATCCGCGCGTTGATTTGGGTAATTGCGCGAGCCACGACGATGCGCTGGTGAATCCGAATTGCAAGGAATTTTACGATTCAAAAGGAGGAATTTATTATCGTGTTTTTGAAAATACGATTTCGTGTTCCGCTGACTGTTCCGCGTATCGTAAAACCGAACCAGCGATTTACGATCTGCCAACAACAACGTGTGTTTCAATCAATGGTGTGATGAATAACGGCGCATGCGAGAAGATTAATTTTATGGCGATCGCGGCACAAGGGAAAACGTGCAGCGCAAGCGCGGTCGGTTGTGAAAAATATCAAGGCAACGCCGGCGCGAATGTACGAACGATTTTGTATGACAATTTCGAAAATGGTTCATTCGTGCCGTATAGTGGCAATACTATCGAGATGAGCACGGAGTCAATTTATTTCGGAGGACATTCAATTATGGTTCTACGGACAGGCAGCGCGCCGTATGTCGCAACAATAACAAGACCAATCGGTTCATTAGTGCGACGAGAAAGATCATATGCGTTAAGCGCGTGGATTAATGTGCCGGATCCAGTATCAACAAATATTGCCGCAACTGCGTTTATTGGAGGAATTCGGTGGGGCGCTCCGGTAACTGGCGCAATCGGATGGCAGAAAATTGATTTTGGCACGTTCTATCTTAATAGAGATTTCGACCAAAACAGCGAACTGACAATACGGGTTGAGTATTTTGGCGGAGGAACGCCAACGGTATTTTTTGACAATATTTTTTTACAGGAAGTAAATCAAAATTTTTATTTGATTTCCGATACGTGGAATACGCCTGATTCGTGTAAGCCGGAACCAAACTTTCTTGGTTGCCGCTCATATACGAATCGCGCGAAACAAACAAAAACGCTCAAATCATTTACGAATTTATGTTCAGAACAAAAAGTTGGATGCGAAGCGTTTATCAATACGCAAAATACGTTAACACCGTTTTCTGAATCTGTTGACAAAGGATTGTATAACAACGCGCCACTGACTATCGCAACCGACACCATCGAGTATTATGTATACACGCCTGAAAAAAATGATTTCAAGGCGAAACAATGTACAGCGCTTAATATGGGATGTAGCCGGTTTGGAATGCCGAGTCTCGGTTCAAATGGCGAGGCAACGACTTATCGAAACGTATATGTGAAAGATACTCCGAATCGGTATCGCGATAATTCTATTTTATGTGGCTCGGAGAAAACAGGATGTCAGACGTTTGAAGATTCAAGCGGCGGAAAGGTATATTTCAAGGACCCGGTTAAGACGTGCGAATACAAAACGAACATCGCAGTAGTGCTCAACGGAGTTACCTCAGCAAAAATTTCAGGATGGTTCAAACGTGGCACCGAAGAAGCGTGCGATTTCGAAAATAATCCGGTCAGTCCGAGTTATACGTGGGGAAATGAATCAACAAAGTACGCGGCGGCAGTGTGCCCATCATCAAAAGAAAAATGTTCGTTATTTGAAGTGCCTGACCCAACAGATCCAGACAATTTATCAAAATTAAATCGGCAAAAATATTATTATCTTAATAACGCGCGTTTGAAGAGAGGCGAATGTCAAGGTAAAGTAAGCGCCGCCGAAGATTGCGTATTGGTGATTGACACATCGTTGAAAGATATAGAGAGCAATGTGGTGAAATATTATAAAACCGCTGCGACCTACCAGAAAAGCAAAAACGCGACACCGCCGTATAGTTTAATTGATCCCGTTGCTTTACAGCCAGGTGAAATGTCAAACCTTAACGATGCGAATGTGATTTTTCAAGCGCGTAAAGACCGTACCTGCGGAGAGTGGATTGCATGCACCGCGTATGAGCAGGTCTATGATTTGAATGGGCAATATCGCAACAAATGTGTAAGTATCAGTCAGGGACGACGCGGTTATTTTGAAAACGATCCGAATAATCTCGTGCTCGTGATACACGCTACTTCAAGCGCGTCGGCGTTGCATCAACAAGAATATATTAAGCGCGACGTAACCTTCACCGGTCTTGATTATTCAGGTTATTCGTTGATGAATATAAAACCGATTGAATCGCTCTATCAACGTACAAGCGATCGGCGTCTTTTTTCGTATGGTGACGGGTCTATCGGTATATCATCGCTTGGACTTGATCTCGCGACAACAACGCCACAGATTTGTAAGGCGTTCCCGGAAAAAGATTCTCCGTTTAAGCAGATTATCGGTGGTTCAGTAGAAGAAGGAGGATTAGGATATGTAAATGTGAATGTATGTAATTCGACTTCTACGTCTCTGGAGCAATGTCAGTGTAATTATAAAAAAGTTGCTGTCGGACAATCACAGATTTTTTATTTGAATGATAATGAATCATCGAATAGATTTCGTGCGAAGACCTGTATCAATGGGCGGCCGGATATGGTCGGAAGACCGTGTAGTACTGATGGCGATTGCGGAATTGATTTAAGCAACAATCCGGGCAAATGCGAGGTGTCGGCGTTTATTGATTTGAAGGAAAAAATATATCGCGGGCAAAAAGGATATTGTTTGGAATACGACACTTCACGTAATGGAGAGATTGCGGAATGTATCACGTGGCTGCCGACTGGCGCCGCAGCTCCGATTTGCGGCAATGATATTATAGAACCCGGAGAAGACTGTGATGATTCAAGCGCGAGTTGTCCACGCTTTAATGTAGCACGATCGTGCAAACAGAATGTTTGTAGTAATGGAATTGTTGAGGCTTATGAGCAGTGTGACGACGGAGATTTATTAGATCCGGAGGGTTCTGCCGGCGCGCCATTAAAATATCAAGGCGGTGGATCCTGTTACACGTATCCAAGAACAGCAGGGGGTCCGTGCGGAAACGCGCCAGATCCGAATTGGGATCCTCAAAACGAGCGATATATTGACTAGAACCCATTTCAAAATCATTTTTACTGAAAATTTTTATACAATGATTATATTTCGCAAATTTTTTTTTAATTTTTTTTCGCAACACAAAAAAATGTGCGCTGGTTTATGTATCGCACTATTCGTTTTTTTGTTATTCGCGCCGAATGTTGTTTTAGCGCAAGAGTGGTTAAATACAGCGCTTGGATCATTTTTTGGAATGATTATTAATGTTTTGGGGAAATTATTGGGTCTTGAAGTGCGCCTTGTCATTGCGGTTGGACAATATAATGGGTTTATGGATTCAGGAGCGGTGACAAAAGGATGGGTAATTTTGCGCGACGTATTTAATATGTTTTTCATTGTGATTTTGCTGGTGATTTCATTCGCGACCGTGCTCGGTTGGCAAGAATATCATTACAGTAAAACATTGCCGGCGTTATTAACCGCGGCGGTGATGGTCAATTTCAGCAAAGCGATCGCGGGATTGCTTATTGATTTCGGACAAGTGGTGATGTTGACTTTTATGTCCGCGCTTAAAGACGCGGGCGAGGGGAATATGGCAGCCTTGTTAGGCATCAAAGATATGGTGGAAACGGCGAATGGACCGGCAACCGCTCAAAGCACTGGAAATCTTCTTGGCTCGCTCATTCTCGCAATCGTGTTATTAGTAATCGCCGTTATTGTCGTCGGCGTAATGTTGTCTATTATTGTCGCGCGTATTGTATCGTTGTGGCTTTTAGTGGCAATGTCTCCGATCGCGTTTGTGGGAACAATATTGCCGTTTACGCGACGCTTTGCGACCGATTGGTGGTCAAAATTTAGCACAACGGTGATGGTCGGGCCCTTTATTGCATTTTTTTTGTGGCTCGCGCTCGCGGTTGTTGCGGATGCGGGTGATAAAGGTATTGGAGGAACAATGAAAATGGGCGGCGCGGAAAGTAAATTACAGGAAGGCGGCGTGACCGTCGGCCCCGGAACAAGCGGCACGCCCGCGTATATGCTGAATTTTATAATCGGTATCGCGTTGCTTTTAGGAGGTTTGCAAATGAGCATTTCAATGGCATCACAAATGGGCGGAGCCGCAGGGACATTGGTAAAAAAGACGGAAGATTTTATGAAAGCGAAGAAGTTGCGCAAGGATTTTTCAAAACGACGCGAGGAAGCAAAAAGAGCGGCAGGAAAAGAGGGAAATATTTTTTCTCGCGCGCGCGGTAGAGCAATTGATTTCTCCGCGGAAAAATGGGTGAAAGGAGCTTCGGTTGCCGGAAAATATCTTAATCTAAAAAATCTTTATAAGAAAGTACAAGGGAAAGAAGATATATATAAAGATAAGACGCGGATGGAATTAGCGGCCGATCAACTTACGACAAGCCGAAAAGAAAAAGAAATAGAGCTTTTGGCTAATTTAAAATTTAAAAATTTAGATACAAAGGGACTGCAAGAGCGATTAAGCAAAACACGAGCAGGAAGCGATGAATCATTGGCAATGATAAAAATCTTAGCAGGGCGCAAGGGAGGATTAAAATTAAAAGATGAGAAAGATGATGAAGGGAAAGAGATTAAAGGGGGAGAGATTATGAATAAACATATAGACGCGCTTAAAAAAATAGGTCTTTTAGATACTGAACAAGGGATTGATACGCTTGGTATTAGCAAACAATTCGCTTCATTAGCATATAAACTCAACAATCCAGAGGAAAGAGGAAGATTGGCTAATCGAATCAATAGCGGTCAGGTAGATATGAATTCATTGAGCGCGAAAGATCGCGCGGATCTTATCCCGGATATCGCAAAATCGCGTGATATGACAAAAGAAAAGTTTGACACATTTTTAAAAGAGGTATACCGAGATATCAAGCCAGAGGATAAAAAAGATTTTTTTAACAATTTTAAAGTTGATGAAACTACTTTTAAAGCTGATGCAACTGGCAAGGGTTTGGGCAATGATCATCGCGCGCTTGCCGCGGAGTTTTTAGCGATTAATACTGGCAAGTTTGATACATTGCGCGCTAATGGAATTGATGATAAAGGTATAAGCGCATTTTTCAAAGAATACACCATTGACCGCACTAATTTGAATAATAAAGATTATATTGAAAATATGATGAAAGCGTTCACTCATACAACAGAAGATACGCCTGATATGACAACGAACAGAAGTGCGATGTTAAAAGATTTTGCTGATGCGAACCCGAATATCTCTAATCAGATGAAAGACGCGTCGCTTGCAAATAAAGATTTAGTCCGCGAAGGATTTAATAAAATCGCTTATGATGACAAAACTCCAGCAGGACTTCAGGATTTTGCGAAATCTATAGCAGGTAATCTTATTATTGATATCAATAGAGGGGTGGATCAGAAAACCGCTCTTGAGAAAAATTTCAAAAATGACGCGGAGTTCGGTTCTTATATCAGTAAAAATCCTGATCAGGCACAGCATTTGAGCGAAGAATCAGCAGAACGATTTGCGCACGCGATTGTTTCTGGATTGGGCGATCGTTTTGATCGGGATTATAAACGTTTGCCTCCGGCGATTCAAGACGCAGTGGCTAAAGGATTGAATAAAATGGAACAATTCTCAGATCATATGAAAAATCAAACAACTGTATTACAAGCGCATAAACTTGTATTGCAAAAAGAATTAGAAGTTATTAAAAATAAAAAAATACAGGAAGCGAAAGAGAAAAAGCCCGATCTTTCTGATGGTGAGGCGGAAGCTGTTGCAAAAAAGAGCGATGAATACCAATACAAACAGAGCGAAATCGCATCAAACGAACAACAACAACAAGAATTAGACAACAAAAAATATTCAGTTGATTTAATTGTAAACTCTGTAAAAACAACAAAAAAACCGCTTATGCTTTCGCAGGCGTTAGATAAAGGAAATATTACTTACGCTGATTTAGGAAAGCATCTTAAAGATCCACGTATTTTCGCTGATATAGAAATACAGGGAATTGAAAATATAGTTTTAGAGAAGCCAGAGAATTTAAAAGAATTTGTGGGTGGATTAGTGGATAATCCAAGGATTCTTGAACGGATATTGAATGAGCCTAAATTAGGCATTAGCCCATCATTGCGTATCGCGATTCGCGATGTAGTGCCAGAAGTCGCAAAGGGAAAAACAGAGAGCATAATCGTAATGGACAAAGAGCGTGCGAAGGAAGATATTGATGCAGCGAAAAAAGAATTATTGGATATACAAGAAAAATATACTTTGGAGCAAAGCAATGCGCTGGATCCGCAAATTGATCTATTGACGAAAAGAATAGAAAAAGCAAAAAAAACTATTGACGAGACGGAAGAAGCAGAAAAAAATATTAATAAAGAAGTTGAGAAGAGATATGGCGCGCAGCTAAAGAGCACGCAAAAGAGAAAAAAAGAAACAAAAGAACAGCCGCCACCAAAAGCGTCTGGAGGAGAACGATCAGAGAATAAATAAATTATTATCGCATCTATGGATAGCAAAAATTATAAAATTATATCGGACAATTTTGAAGAAAAAGAAGATAGCGCGACAGAAGAATTAATCGCATTAGTTGATCGTTATTCGACAGAAAGACGATTCGCGCAAATGACTGCTATGTACGATATAGTGAAAAGCGCGCATATTAAAACTATTATTCAATGGATTTTGTATAATGGTGATCTTCCTCGCGAAATGCCGAGTTATTTTGTGTATTATTTGAAAATCAACGAGGCAGAGGCGAAACAACTTGCGGCGAAAATTTTGTTTGTGTTGCGTAAGGATTTCGAAAAATGGCTACCGGAATGCAAGCAGTTGATTAAGGAATGGCTTCCTGAAGACGAAATCAGAAAAATGTTGGAAGAGGAGAAACAAGCGATTGCTAACTATCAACAATCAACAATCAATTATCAACAAGCAAACGAAGAGCGCGGGCCAACGCAGACTGAAACGGAGACTAACGCAGACGGGAGACGTGAATCAGCGTCCCTTGATGAAGAGCTTAACGCGCTTTTAGAAGAGACATTGCAGGAAACGCAGATAAACGCAGATAAGAAGAACGCGGATTTACGCGGACAAGAGGAAACGCGGATTTACGCGGATAAAGAAAACGACGAAGAGCGTCCCCAGCAGTCAGCGTTGGTCAGCGTCCCCAGCAGTCAGCGTGAGTCAGCGTCTCTTGAAAGGATGACAAATGAATTCGGCGATTTTCTTGATGAAAATGAGATTAAAGAAATAGAGAAACAGAAAGAGGAAGTCGGCGCTTTATCAAAAATAAAAATAGTTCCTCTGCAAATCACGCAGGAGATGAATGACAAATTTAATCTTTCGTTGTCAGTAGACGCAGTTCAAAAATACGCGGCGATTATTGAGAGTTATCTTGGTGGCGCGCGCGATGCAATCGCGCTCAAAGACGCGATTGAGCGTTCGCTTGCGAACGATGGCAAAAAAACATCTCCAGAAAAAATAACAGAAATTATTTTATTTTTGAAATCAAAAAAAATTGGTTCAAAAGCCGTATCGGAATATCAGCCGTCTGTGGCAACGGTGTCCGCGATCCCGTTAATGCGTGAAACAGTCGTCGTTTCTC
The DNA here is from genome assembly GCA_964626355.1 of uncultured Gammaproteobacteria bacterium. Taxonomy (GTDB): domain Bacteria; phylum Patescibacteriota; class Patescibacteriia; order UBA2591; family CAZVCF01; genus CAZVCF01. Next base: position 34,141 of record CAZVCF010000001.1, on the reverse strand, counting down.
CGCCGCGCGAAAAAGAAGAGGAAACGCAGATAAACGCGGACAAAGAAGACGCAGACCAACGCGGACAAGAGGAGACGCGGATCAACGCAGATAGAAAAGACGCGGATTTACGCGGACGAGAAGGAGTAATTATGCGAGAGCCACCAGAGAATTTGCCGATTGGCGAACCAATATCTTTTGAAAGAATTAAACATGATGAACCAGAAGTCGCACAGCCACAAGAAACAATAAAACAGGAAACGGTGCCAACGTCTGCCTTCGCTAAAGAAGAAGGCTTCGGCGAGGCAAAGTCCGCATCCATTCAAGACTTCGGCGAGGTGAAACAAGAGAAAACGATTCAGGTTGCGTCAGATAATGAATCGTCGAAAGAAATTGTCGTTGAAGCAAAAATAGCGCCGCCTCAGAAATATGGTATGACAAGTGAATCCTCCTTCGCCAAGGCTTCGGGGGACAAGTCGAGGGACGACTTGGAGTATAAAAAATGTCTTTTTGAACACGGGCCGTTTATATGTGAGATGCAAAAATTATCACTTCCGGCATTAAACGGGGCGATGCAAGAAACGCTTATCGCGCCGCCGTTGTCCGAAATCCGACCTCCGAAATCCGACCTCCGAAATCCGACCTCCGACATCCGAAGCGACGAAGCGAGTATTCAACGACAAGCAGTAAAAAGCGCACAGGAGACGATAAGCGATGCGGATATCGATGTCCGCCCCAAAGTCGCTGAGATTAAAGTGAAGACAAAAATATATGGCATTGCGGAAGAGTTGTCGTCAATCACGCTTGCTGATATCCGCAAGTATGCGAATTTCGATGAGGCAACTTCAAAAATTTTAGATAAAATTAATCTATTGGGAGAAGACTCCCTTGAGAAGAAGGCGAAGGGCATACAAGCATTCAAACAATCGCCGTTCTATCAAATGTATCTCGCGATTATGAACGAATCATTTGCGAATTTGAAATCGCCGCAAGACATTATCAAAGGAAAAGAAGCTGCAGGCGCGCAAACCCTGACCTACGACGAATTCCGCTCAATCGTGGCGCTAAACAAGAAGCTAAAGCTATAATCAAAACGGCATTTGGAATATGGAATATAGAATAAATGTAAAATGTAAATATCAAAAATCAAAATGACAATGCAAAATTTAAAAATAAATTAAGGCAAGGAATAATTTTGAAATTTTCAATCGATTCTTAATGACTGAAATCAGAAGTAAAATTTTTATTTGATTTTCTATAAAATTATTTCAAAATCTATAAAATTTAAATAGGAAATAATAATTTTAACATTTTAGATTGTAATTTTACATTTTGATTTTTTAATTTTTAATTTGAAACGTGCAGTTCATCGTTCCGCAATTTATTAATATCGAACCGAAAATTATCGGCCCAATAACGCCGCGACAATTTATTATTTTGGTCGTGACCGCTGTCATTCTTTTTGTGAATTATAAGATTTTAGATTTTACTCTTTTCGTCGTATCAGGTATTTTTATACTACCGCTCGCGCTTCTGTTTGCGTTTGTCAAGGTAAACGGAAAGCCGTTCCATTATTTTTTATTGAATATGGCGGAAACATTCAAACGACCGAATTTGCGCATATGGCAAAGAGAACATTTCAATATCGTATCGCTGAAGATAAAAGATAGTAATGAAAAAAAAGAAGACAAGACACCTCAAAGACCGCAATTAACTACTTCGCGATTGTCAAAATTATCATTAGTCGTTGACACCGGCGGAGCGTACGAAGAACAAGATCAAAAATAAAAAATCAAAAATAGAGAAAAACAATTGACCATTGACATTTGACCTTTAACAAAAATTGTCTCCAATCCTTATCTTTTTTTGAGGACTGTCCCAGAATAAAATTATTTTTTCTTTATTCGTAAATTCGTATTAGATTCGTTATTCGTTGATTTATGCCTTCTTCAACTCAAAAATATATTCCGATTTCTGAAATAAAAAACGACTGCATGGTCATGCGGGACGGGAGTTTGCGCGCGGTAATTATGGTGTCGTCAATCAATTTTTCGTTAAAATCAGAAGAGGAGCAGGAAGCGATTATCAGTTCGTATGTGCGTTTTCTTAATTCAGTTGATTTTCCAATTGAGATTGTTGTGCAGTCGCGCAAGTTATATATTGAACCGTATCTTGAGGAAATGAAAAAAAAGCAAGAACAAATGAAGAACGATCTTCTGGCGATACAGATGGCGGATTATCGCGATTTTGTCCGCGAGCTTGTTGAGCTTGGCGATATTATGGTGAAGAAATTTTATATCGTCGTGCCGTATACGCCCGGGAGCGGCAAATATAGCGGTGGATTTTTTGCGCGATTAGGCGATCTTTTTTCCGCCGCGCAGTTAATCCACATCAGTAAAGAGCGTTTTGAAAAATTTCGCAACGATCTCTATAAGCGCGTTGACTATGTGATGTCGCAACTTAACGCAATGGGGATTAAGGGTGTTGCGCTTGATACGCAAAGTCTTATTGAACTGGCATATGAGAGTTTTAATCCGGTCATCGCGAATACGCAAAAATTAGAAGACGCAGAGAAAGTGAGGATGGAATAGAAATAATTCAAAATGCAAAAATCAAAAATCAAAATGACAAATCAAAATTTAAAAATGAATTTAAGAAAGACCGTATGATATAATTTTGTGGTTAATTGAGTTTATTAAAAAATAGCTTCAATTATTCTTATTGGTAAAGGCAAAAATAATTTTATCATTTTAGATTGTCATATCCGAAGTAAGAGAGGAAAGATAAAAAATGTTTTATCTTTCCGAACGAACGAGGATATATCGGAGATATTTTACATTTTGATATTTACATTTTTAATTTGGAACGTGGCTATCGACCCTTCACAACTCGCGAGCGCAGAGGCGGCGCAAAAGAAAAAAGAAGCGGAAGCTCCGAAAAAGGAAGCGTTGACCGAATCCGCGCAAATGGAAGTTATTAGCACAGAGGAAAAATATCGAAAAGGAATCGCGTCTTTACATGACATTATCGCGCCGAGCGCGATGCGCGTGACACCGCAGTATATTGAACTTGACGGTAAATTTTTGCGAACAATTTTCGTGTCCGCGTATCCGCGCTATATCGGCATCGGATGGCTCGCGCCAGCGATTAACTTTAGTAATCAGCTTGATATTGCAATGTATTTTTATCCGGTAAAAGCGGCCGTAGTCTTGAAACAATTACAGCGTCGTGTTGGATCGCTTGAAGCTGAAATATCAGAAGATCAGGAAAAAAGTATGCCGCGCGATCCGGTAAAGGAAACAGCGTTGCGTGATATCGAAAAACTGCGCGACGATTTAACAACTGGCGTTGAACATTTTTTTCAGTTCGCGTTATATGTAACCACGTACGCAAACTCGCTTAAAGAGCTTGAATCAGTAACTGATCAAGTTGAATCATTGTTCGCGTCAAAATTAATTTATACGCGCCGATCGCTCTATCAATCGGAACAGGGATTTATTTCCGCCTTGCCGTTTGCGAAAGATGAATTATTCATCACGTCAAATCTTAATTCGTCGCCGTGCGCGTCGTCGTTTCCATTTATTTCAGCTGATTTAAGTTCGAACGAAGGGATTTTATATGGTATTAATCGCCACAACAACAGTCTAGTGATTTTTGATCGGTTCAGTATGCCGAATGGCAATATGGTGGTGTTCGCGACTTCCGGAGCGGGGAAAAGTTATACGGTAAAACTCGAAATTTTGAGAAGCTTGATGTTCGGCGCTGATGTAATCGTTATCGATCCGGAAAAAGAATATAAACATTTATGCGACGCGGTCGGCGGAACCTATGTGAATGTGTCGCTTGCGTCCGAAAGTAAGATTAATCCGTTTGATTTGCCACGAACGAAAAGTAAAGAAATAAAAGTTGAAGATGTAGTGCGTTCAGCAGTTATTACACTCAAAGGATTATTAAAATTAATGATTGGCGTTAAGGACGAGCGCGGTGTGCCGCAATTCACGCCAATGGAAGATTCGTTGCTTGATCGGGCGCTGTTGGAAGCATACGCGAAACATGATATCGGGCCTGGCGTTGATTTAACAAACGTCACGATGCCGACATTGTCCGATCTTGAAGAAGTGCTTGCAGGAATGGAAGGCGGGCTAACGTTAATGGAGCGGTTATCAAAATACACAAAAGGAACTTTTGGCGGATTGCTCAATAATTCGACAAATGTAAAAATGGCGAATCAATTAGTTGTTTTCAGCGTGCGAGATTTGGAAGATGAGTTGCGTCCGGTCGCGATTTATACCATCGTTAATTACATTTGGACCGTGGTGCGCCAAGAAACAAAAAGAAGAATTTTAGTGATTGATGAGGCATGGTGGCTGATGCAATACGAAGAATCCGCGAAATTTATTTTCGCGCTCGTGAAACGATGCAGAAAATATTATTTAGGCGTGACGACAATTACACAAGACGTGCAGGACTTTTTGAATAATCCGTATGGCCGCGCGATCGTGACGAATTGCGCGATGCAGATGTTATTGAAACAATCCGTCGCCGCGATCGATGGCGTGGCAAAGACCTTTATGCTTACTGAAGGAGAGCGATTCTTGCTCTTGGAGTGTGGTGTTGGAGAAGGGATATTTTTCGCTGGCGCGAAACACGCGGCGATTCGCGTGGTGGCATCGTACGCGGAAGATCAGTTAATTACCACGGACCCTCGCCAGCTTTTGGAAGTTGAAGAAGCGAAAAAAGAATTCGCGGAACATCTGAAGGAGCAACAAAAAGGAGTGAAAAGTTAATAGTGAATAACGAATAGTGAAGAGTTAAATAGAATATTGAATTTAGAATGTGGAATATGAAAAAATGTAAAGTTAAAAAATCAAAATGGAAAATGACAATGCAAAATTTAAAAATGAATTCAAGAAAAGACTTTATTATTGGGTCCTTCGGCTGATAAAATTTATTGATGCATTGCCAAAAGATTCAGTTTGCGTAGTAATCGGGAAACAGCTTTTAAGAAGTGGCACAAGTATTCTTGCTAATTATATTGAAGCCAATTCGGCAAGTTCCAAAAAGGACTTTATCAACTTTTTTACTCATGCTTTGAAATCATCGAACGAATCTAAGATGTGGATAACCTTATTGCGAGATACCAATAAGGGTGATCGTATTGAGTTAGGATGGTTGCTTAAAGAATTGATAGAGATCGCCAATGTTCTTGCGTCCAGCATTCTCACTTTAAAAGGCAAAAAATAATTTTACCATTTTAAATTGTCATTTTTCACTTTGATATTTACATTTTGAATTAAAATGTGGATAGCTCAATTAAAAATATTATTAAGACAATAGGCGTTATTATTGCAATAGGCCTTATTGCATGGATCGTTTGGTTTTTTCTTTTGCCTAAAAAAGTTGAAATTCCAGCGATAAGCGGAAAAAAAGATGTGCCGATTATCACGGCGAATCAGCCGCAAAGACAAACGAAGCTTGTTCGTAAGAAACAGGAACAGCAGTATTCCACGGAAGACGCCGCGAAACTTGTGGCGCGCAGTTTTATTGAACGATGGTATAGTTATTCAAGCGATAATCAAGGATTGAATTTTAAATTATTGAAGGAGAGCGCGACAGCACAGATGAGAAATGTGCTTGAAGAAAAAATTATTGCGCTCAAATCGTCGCAAGGGTTTATGAGTTCACTTGGCGAAGTTGTATCGTTGCAAATTGAGATGAGCGACAATGAAACGGCGTCTACAATAGCGATTGTTCGACTTACCGAAGAAAGCGCAAGCGGAAAAACTGAATCCTATAAAAAAATAACGGTTCTTTTGAAAAAAATAGAGGGGAAGTGGTTGGCAGACGCGATACAAGAGGGTGAAGTATTTTGAATAACAAAATTCCTTCTCTCGGCATACGTCTTTTTGAACACGGATATTTTTCTGCTGAAAAATTCCTCGTGCTCGCGCCAGTCGCGCTCGCAATGGTTCAAAAAGACATATGCCTCGACAGAATTTCGTTATTCAAAGTGAATTGTAAAACAAAGAAACCGCCTTTTGGGCGGTCCTTTGGAAATCTCGAAGCAATTCGATTTCCTTAGTCAGGATAATTTAATGATACTATAAGTATTTATTTTGTCAATAGCAGCCTGTGGATAAAAAACACCGTGGAGACGCGGGGAGTTGCACCCCGGAAATCCTCCCTGACTAAGGAGATCTCGAACTGCTCCGTCCCAACGGCGAAGTTATGATACCAGATAAATAATTTTACGCAATGGATGAAAAACAAGACAAAGAAAAAGCAAAAGACGGCGTGTCGCCTTTGAATCGAAAGTCTATAGAAGATTTACCGATTGATGCGGGGAGCGAGAATATGAACGACAAAAATGTTATCGAAGTTCCGTCTGATGACGAACAACAGATTTTTGAAACATTAGAGCGTGAAAAAATGAAAGCGCGGCAACGTTTGGTAGAAAGACAAAAACAACCTATAATTAAAGGGATAGAAGAGATTAAAGCGAGTCAGTTGCCGGAGATGCAAATGCGCGTTAAAACAAATGAAGATGAAGGAGAGGCGAAACAGGAAAGTTCGTTTGAGAAATTTCAACGATTTGAAGAAGGTCAGGACGCGCAAGGAGTCGGAGAAACTTATGAACAATTGTATGGGCAAAAGAAAGAAGCGCGCGACACAAGCGCGGAAGAAGAGGGAGAAGAAGAGGAATCAAGCGAGAGTCAGGAAGAAAGCGAAAGTGAAGACGAAGAAAACGGCGATAAAGGAGGAAAACAGAAAGGTGGTGGCGAAGCGAAAGGAGAAAAGAAAGAAGGGGAGAAGCAAGAAGGAAAACAAACAACGCAAGCGCAAGGAGATCAGCAGAAACCGCAGGAACAAGCTACAAAAATAATCGGTGATCAAATCAAAAAACAGGCGTGGGCAATGTTTTTTATATGGGGATGGCTCTATCTGACGCTCTGTTTTCTCGTTGGCAATTTAGTCGGTTTCAAATCAAAATTATTTCCAGCGCTTTCACAAACAGAACCGCCAGGGTTAAAAATTAAAATGATGGGGATGCTGTCCGAGATGATTGTGTATTGCGTTGGGATGGCGATTATTATGGGCATTCTCTTAATTTTTTTTATTATTATTTTCGTCGTCGGTTATTGCGCAACGCATCCGATTAAGTGTGGAGTGGGCGCGGCGACAGGACAATAAAGAAATTGAAAATTAAAAAATCAAAATGTAAAATGA
>CAZVCF010000001.1:15766-26835 GCA_964626355.1 uncultured Gammaproteobacteria bacterium | reverse complement strand
TTCTCGTTCGCGCAGGAATTGAAATTGGGGGTGCCGTTAAAAGGCTTTGGTGATAACCTTTCAGGTGTGGATCCATCGTTTACAACAGGCAACAAGTTTACCGTGACTGGCGACACATTGGCGAAATATATTCAGGCGTTGTACGCGTACGGCGTGCGGCTCGTGATTGTGCTTGCGGTGATTATGATAATGGTTGCCGGATTTCAGTGGGCGATGTCCGCTGGCAGACCAGATATGATTTCAACAGCGAAAAAACGGCTGAACAACGCGATTATTGGATTATTGCTTTCACTCTTTACTGTCGTGCTATTAAATTTCATCAACCCCGCGCTAGTAAGTCTGCCGACGTTAGTAATAGGACCGATTAAATTAGAAGAATTGGATATTGCTTCGTTCAAAACAGAAGTAGGTTTATTTGTAGAGAAGGGAGGGAACACTATTCCCCCCGTATATTTACCTTTTCTTTCCTCCACTACATCTACTCCAATCCTTTCTGAAAGCGGAGGAATAACCTTATCGTTAGCGCTCGTTTTGAGAAACATACGCGCAAATCTTGGCAATCCTTATGAATTAGATGAAGGATATACAACGCCAGACGGTCGAAATCCTGTGCGATTAGTATTTTCTGTATATGATCCCGTCACGAATAATAAAATTGTCGACGATCTAACGAAGTATTTTTTCGGCGGGAAAACGGATTATGAATTTGACGACATAACCCTTGCGAAAAGTAGTCCTTATTTGTGCCCTGGTAGTGACGTTCAACAATTTACCGATTTTTTCAAGAGTTTTCAAAATAAGAATCGTCGCGCTCCAACTCAAGCCGAGCAAGAAGCGGAAATGAATCGTATCGGGAGAAAGTGTTATACTTATGAAAATAAAGATATTGTTACTATACCTATTCAAAGTCCATCACAACAAGTGATTTATAAGGCGAAAATTAGTATCTATACAGATAAATTGAATCAATTTATAGGAGAACTAAGTTTTAAAAATAAAGGCGAATAATTATTTTCTAAAACCTAATCTCCTATTTATATTTTGTTTCTTGCTAATTTTCTAACCCCCTAATCTCCTATTCCTTGGAGCACTATCGTTATTCATGTCTTCGGCGGGCACGTAGGAACTAGTTGACATAAGTTTATCTTAAGATAAACTTATCTATTATAATTAAAATAGAGTATGAGTAAAATCGTAGGACTTAAAAAATTGCGATACGATATCGATACGTTTGTTAACGCAATACAGAAAAAAAGCGAATCGTTTATTGTTGTGCGGCGTTCAAAGCCGATATTTAAAATTGTGCCATTAAATGAAGAAGACGAAATATGGGAGCCGATAATTGATTTCACGAAATATAAAAAAGGAGGCGTCGCGCTCAAAGAACTTTTATCAAGATTATAATATCTATGGATGCGATACAGAGAGCATTAGCTCGTTTAGGCGAGAAAGAGAGAGATGCGATTCATCAAATTTTAAAGTCATTGCATCAGCGAAATTATAAGGGGTTAGATATCAAGAAATTAAAAGGGCGAGATGATATCTTTCGCGTGCGTAAAGGCAGAATACGTATTATCTATCGAGTTGAAGGCGAACGCATTTTTATTTTAACTATTGGACCTGTTGCGTAATAACCTTTCTACTGCAATTTCAATATTTTGGCTACGACTTTGCAAAAATTTTTCAACAGATACGTTGTATATGCTTCAAAATTTTTGCTTCGTCTCGCCTAAAATCTTGAAATTTCGCTACGAAAATTATTAAGCAACAGGTCTATTGAGCGGAGATCGGAAAATACGTACAAAAATCTTTGACCTTCACCATCCATTCAGTTTGTTTTATCTCTAATTTTCTAACCCCTAATTTCCTAAAAGCTGATTTCCTCTTTTTATTTTATTTTTTCCTCCTAATTTCCTAACCCCCTAAAACCTAACCCCCTATTCTAATGACTGAAAAACAGAAAAAAATTTTAGGTATTGCGGCGTTTATCGGAGCGACCTTTATATTCGCGTTTTTGTTGTATTGGCTATTTTTTAAGAAAGCGCCGAAACCGACGGAGGTTGTTGAACAACCGACGGAAGGAGTTGGCGTTTTACCCGGAGTCGGCGTTGGCGCTCCGCGCCAGCCGGTTGTTCCTGGAGAAAAAGTTTTGCCGGAAGTCGGCGTTAAGCCAATCGTCCCTGCGGAAGTTCAGCGGCAGATTGATCAAGATATCGCGCGCGTTGAAAGTTACGCGGATATTGCCGATGGAGGAAAAACATGGACGAATCCGGTTGCGGCGGTTCCAACAAAAGGCGCGAAAGGAATTATCGGGAGCAACAACGCGCGGTATTATAATGCGGCCGATTGTTTGTTTTATGAAGTAACGCCGGACGGACAGGCGACCGCGTTGTCGCAAAAAAAGTTTTGCGGAGTTGACGCATTGACATGGAATCCAACGAAGAAAGCGGCGATCGTGGAATTTCCAGACGGTTTCAAAGTATATTACGATTTTGAAAAAGATCGACAATATAATTTGCCGCGTCATTGGGAAGATTTTTCGTTTGACGCGCAAGGGTCGCAGATCGCGGCAAAAAGCACAAGCCCGTATCCGGAGAATAATTGGCTCATTACCGCGCGTCCGAACGGCACCGCGGTAAAACCGATTGAACCGATGGGCGAGAACGCAGATAAAGTGGAAGTAAGTTGGTCTCCGAACAATCAATCAATCGCGTTTTCATTTACTGGCGATCCGCGCGCCGCGTGGGAGCAAGAAATGTTAGTCATCGGCAAGAATCAGGAAAATTTTAAATCCGTTATCGTTGACGGGCGCGGCTTTGAACATCAATGGTCGCCAAAAGGAGACGCGATTCTCTACAGCGTGCACAATTCGCAAAATTTGTATAAGCCGCGATTGTATTTCGTGAAAGCAGAAGGAGATTCTATCGGGAGTGATAAACGGTTTTTTGTTGAAACATGGGCGCACAAATGCGCGTGGGATCCGAAAAGCGTGATTGCATATTGCGCAGTGCCGCGTGAAATTCAGCCGGGCGGCGGCATCATCAAGGAACTTGGCGAAGACACGCAAGACGATTTTTATCGCATCAACACCAGAACCGGCGCGATGGAATTTCTAGCGGAAACCGTTCCCGGACCATATAACGTGGAAAGCGCATTTACCTCCGCGGACGGCTCCTTATTGTATTTCACCGACAAAGACACCGGCTTCTTGAAATATATCAAATTGAAGTAAACCAGAAATTTTAAATCAAGAATTGATTTTTAAATTATATACACTTATTAAACGGTCGTTTAATAAGTGTATATAATAAAAAACACCACTATCGAGGTTGAACCTCGATAGTAAAATTTCAGAAGTCCGACCTCCGAAGATTCTTAGAGAATAATACACGACATACCAACAAACTCCAGTTTGTTGGTATGTCGTGTATAGAGAATTACAAATTGAGTTTAAGAGATTGCACCTCTCGAAGACGAGATATTGACAGAAAAGAGATTATGGTATACTTTCTTATATGATCGATAAGAAAGATTTTTGTTTTCTTGCGATCAAAATATAGAGGAGTTCTTTATGATAAAGAAAGTAATTTTTATACTGTTCTTTTTTATAGCAGTAGCCGTTTTCTCTACGAAAGAGTTGCGTGCGCAAAGTCTTTCGCCGACACTTATTAATCCGGGGGCTTATAAAAATAAGAATGACGGGCAAGAAACGAAGAAAACGATACTCGGCATTCTCGTCTATGAAAACGGTTGGTATATATTCTATGACGGAAAAGAGTCAGATTTTGTCCCTTTAAGTAAATTACAGATTAAATATAATCGTTGTTTCTCGTGCGAACCTACTGCAACAAAAAAAAGCGATGGGAGCGTAGAATTGTTATTCAGATATCAAGATCAATTAAAAGATTTTATTTTAGCGGTATTTTTGAAACAATATAATAAGGAAGATAGATAATGGCGAAAAACGCGAAAAATAAAAAAAGAACGCCTCCGGAAGAGATCGATAAGGCGGGAAATAGTACGAAGAGGAAAAAGAGTACTTTTGATTGGGACGGAGACGGCGCGAGCGATGACTGGCCTCCAGACGCAATGATTGCTGATGTGATCGGTAATGGAAGAGAAAATTCAGACGGATGTAGCGATTCTGGCAACGATGATATATTTTAACTATCAAGGTTGAACTTCGAAAAAACTTCGAAGAAAATTTTAACGCCAGCAATTTTTTAAAAAATTGCTGGCGTTTTTTCTGATGATAAAAATGATACTCTTGATAAGAGTATGACTTAACTTTTGAACGATCGTTCAAAAGTTAAGTCATGATAATCAGTAATTAAAAATCGAAAATTTATTAGAAATTAGAAATTTTTTTTTGACTTTATTTCTCTATATTCCACTTTTCACTATTAACTGTTCACTGTTAGTCGCTTTTATTATATACAAAAACGAAAAAAATGGAGTCCCGCAGAATTCAAGGTTAAAGCTTGAAATTAAACCAAGGAGGTCCAACTATCAAGGTTGAACCTCGATAGTTATTCTACAATAATTTCATTGTGGATATAATCTAGAAAAAGAGCGCTATAGGAGTATACTAGAAATAGAAAGTCAGTTTTTAGGCAATTAGGGAATTAGAGCATTAGGAACAAAAATAAAATTTTCATTTTTAATAATTTTTTTATTGTATTTTTTTGCGATGCGTACACTTATTGGTCCGCTGATTATTATAGCAGGAGTGATAATGGTGTTTAAAAGCGAATGGTTTCTTAGAACATTCGGACGTGTTGCATGGGCGGAAAAAAATCTTGGGCTTGAAGGCGGCACGCGTTTTTTTTATAAACTGCTCGGATTACTTGTAGTACTTTTCGGGATATTGATTTTTACCGGCCTATGGAATGATTTACTTAATTCTTTCGCAGGATTATTTATCAGATAGTGGTTAAAAAATTTTATTTTTTGAATTATAAATTAACGAGTTAACTTGCCTACCGGCAGGCAGGCGGATTAACGAATTATTGAAAATTGAATATTAGAAAATTGATTCATTTAATTATTGAAAATTTTAAATTGGAAATTCTATTTTATTCCTAATCCCCTAACCCCCTAAAACCTAATCTCCTATTCTTATGGCAGAACAAACCGTTTCAGTACTTCCTCCGCAAGCGACAGCGCCGACGAGTACTCTTATTCATCAGAAAATTCCCGGTGGCAACGAATTATTGAATCCGAAAAAAGTTCTTGAAGACGGAGGAATCGTTGAAGGGATGACCGTTGCTGATCTTGGATCGGGAATGCGCGGTTATTTTTCGCTTCAAGCGGCGAAGTTAGTCGGAAAAAACGGCACAGTATATGCGGTTGATATTTTGAAGTCGGCGCTTCAAAGCGTTGAAAATTTTGCGAAATTATACAATTTGACGAACGTAAAAACAGTATGGTCTAATTTAGAAGTAGTTGGCGCGACAAATATACCCGAAAAAAGTATTGACGCGGGACTTTTAGTCAATATATTGTTTCAGATTGGGTATCGCGCGAACGTGATTAAAGAAGCAGGGCGTTTAATAAAACAAAAAGGAATGCTTCTAGTGGTTGACTGGAAAAAAGAATTATCTCCGCTTGGTCCGCCGCTTGAGTCGCGTCTCCTTCAGGACGAAATCAAAAAATTAGTTCAGGCAGAAAATTTTTCATTTGAAAAAGAATTTTCAGCTGGCCCGTATCATTATGGATTGGTATTTAAAAAACAATGATTACGACACGGCGATCAACGGGCGATGAGGGAGAGGATATCGCTGTCGCCTATCTTAAAAAACAAAAATACGCGATACGGGAGCGGAATTTCAGAACCCGTTTTGGCGAGATTGATATTGTTGCCGAGAAAGACGGCCTTTTTATTTTTGTCGAAGTGAAAACGAAGACCAGCGCATTATTCGGCACACCGGAAGAAGAATTCACAACAGCGAAACAAAAAAGAATGCGCCGCGCGATTGTTTCATATATTTACGAGAAAAAAATATATGACGCGCGCTGGCGCGTTGAGTTAGTCGCGATTGAAATAAAAAAAGACGGATCGTATGAGATCCGCCATCATAAAGAGACACCGTTTAAATATAGTTAAGAGTGAATAACGAATAGTGGAAAATTATCAGCTAAGATATAGAGTTATGAGCTACTACAAATGTAAAATGTAAAAATCAAAATGAAAAATGACAATCTAAAATGTTAAAATTATTTTTTGCCTTTACGGGTGAGAATAATAGTATTTTTCTAAATTTATTTTTGTTTTTACTTTCACTACCTTTTTAGTCATTGCGAGGAGTGGAACGACGAAGCAATCTATAGCCATCTGCGAGATTGCCACGCCCTTTCATGGCTCGCAATGACAAGGAGCGTGCATTTCGTAACTCAAGGTTCCTTAGTTATTATAAGAGAAAAGAATGAAATCGGATTGAGCAGGCGAAACATTCTTTTTAATTTTTCAATTTTGAATTGTAATTTTGCATTTTGATTTTTTAATTTTACATTTATATCATTCGTACCATCTCTGAATCTCGATATCATTGTAATAGTACTTTAGAATTTGCGCGAAATTTGCTCCTTGCTCGCCGGCGACTTTTGCGCCTTGTTGCGGCATACCAACGCCGTGCCCGATCCGTTTCTTTCCTTCCGCTGGCGGATCTGGACGCGAAATAAGATACGGTACCGGGTCTTTTGTCATTACTGCGGACACTGAATCGCGCGTTGCGCCGTTACTTTGCGCGAAGTAATAAGCGAGAATTGGCTGACTATCGTAGGTTGCGACAATGCCGCGTGTTTCATCGCTGGCTTGATTATTTTTCGGCGATCGCTGTTCCCATTTGAGTCCGCGATACACTTGGTCGGCTTGCGTTGATCGAACAGTAAAAATACTTTCGTTATCTTCAGTATTCGTATATTTCGGAGTGAAAAAACGGAAAAACGCGTACGTGCGCGCGGCTATTTTTTGCGCTTTAATCGTTTCTATTGGATACGATTCAGGCACTTCCGCGATGCCGCGCACATAATACTCAAAAGGCAGTTCGTTAATAAACCATAATCGTTGCGTCGCTGGATTATACTGTACGCGCAGTTTTCCGCGGAAAAGATTATCATTGACTTTCACGCCCCAAAACGGACCATTCTGCAGATTGACGATTTCAAATATATTTTCCGAATCGTTTGAGATAAGATCAAGCGGCTGATCCGTAGTAAGAAGAAGCGAATTGTTTTGTGAAACAAGATAACGATTATTTTTAAAATCAAAATCAATGCCAAGCGCGTCCGATCCGCTCACGCGAAGTTTTAATTCGCCATTTATCGTAAGCCAAAAAGGAAGCGAATTATTGCTTCGTATTTTTAGCGGAAGATCTTTCTTGTCAGTGTTTTCTCTGAAAAGAATGCCGACTTTTATATTGGGTTCTGAATCAAAGCGATAATTTTTTACAGCTGTCGTATCAGGACTGATCGCTTGCCAAAATTCTTTCGTTTGCAGTGGTTGTGTAGAAGATTGTTGCGGCAACGGCGGCGTTATCGTCGGTGGAATCGCAGGAACATTTTTTATTTGAACGCCGATTTCAAATGTGCTTTTCGCGACTTCTTGTCCGTTTGAAACAAGATGAAATCGTTCCCAAATCATTCCGCCGGTTTCCGGCGCTTTAACGAAGAAACTAAATTCAATTTCTTCACCTTGATAGATCGTTCTATTTATTTTAATCGGCGTATCATTTGCAAACCAGCTTTCTGGATCATAGAACGCGCTTTTTTTGCCGGAAGCAGTCGCTAAATAGGTCCCGCCGAACTGATCGGTTCCCCAAAATAGTTCTCCGCTATTTTTGACGACAATTGTTATTTTTTTTCGTTCGCCTGAATTTAATTCAATACTATCAGCCGGATCTTGCGCGAGACGAGTCGTGCGATACGTTTCTTGGGCGAACGCAATCTGTGGCGCGAACGAAATTTTATTTTCAATCGTTCTGAAAATAAACGAAACAACAACAACGACGACGATAATTGCCGTTATATGCAGTATGAAATAAAGCGCTTCTTTATGTTTCGTGCTCATGGTATACTTAAAGGCAATGCAAAATGTAAATATCAAAATATCTCCGATATATCCTCGTTCGTTCGGCAAGATAAAACATTTTTTATCTTTCCTCTCTCACTTCGGATATGACAATGTAAAATGTAGAATTATTTATATTCTAACATTCTATATAGAATATTAGAATGTTCTCATGTATTTTAACATTTTTAAATTTTGAACTGTCATTTTACATTTTGATTTTTGCATTTTGAATTTGTATATTCTCCTCTTTATCATTATGACGTACAGCCATTAATAATGTTACTTTTATGCACACACTTCGCGTTCGCATCGCGCGTGAAACAGCGATCCAAATTGTAGGAAAAACAATAAGCGTTGGGCTTGGTTTGATTATTCTTTTTGCGATTACTCGCACGCTTGGCGAAAGCGGTTTCGGTTATTTTATGACGATAACGGCATTTTTGCAGATTTTCGCCATGGTGGCGGATTTCGGATTATACACCGCGTTTTTGAAATTCAGTAAACGATACGCCGAAGACATCGAAAATATTGTTAATCAATTTTTTACGCTGCGAATCGCGACCGCGTTCGTTATTTTTGCATGCGCCGCGATCATTGTGTGGCTTACTTCTTATCCGTCTGTGGTGAAATGGGGCGTGGTGTTGTACAGTGCCAGTTTTTTTATTTCTTCGATTATACAATTATCGGTTGCGTATTTTCAGAGTGAACTTGCCACGCTTGCGCCAACCATCGGAGAGCTTCTCGGGAGAATAACGACAATCGCATTCATCGGCGCGTTTGGTCTGCTGAACACATTCGACGGACTTGGTGGGATACTGATTGCATTGATTATTGGAAATTGCGTCAACGGTATTTTTAATATCGGCGCACTCGCGGGGCGAATAAAAATTCATTTCGCGTATAGTTATTCGTTATGGTCAAAAATTATCAAACAGAGTATGCCGATCGCGATCCTTGGAGCGGTGAGCGTCGCGTATTTTAAGATCGATCTTTTCGTTCTCTCATGGTTTGCGTCTGCTGAAGAGATGGGAATATACGGTCTTGCGTCGCGCGTATTGGAAGTTTTGATTATTATTCCGGTTCTTTTCACGAGTTTGCTTCTGCCTTTAATCTCGCGCGTCGCGCGCGAAAATGATTTTTCCCGCGCGCGCTCGTTAATCAATCGCGCGCTTGAAGGGATGATTATTCTCACTGCGCCGCTTCTTGCGGGCGCGTTGCCCTTAAGCGCCGAAGTGCTTCGTTTTCTCGGCGGCGATGCCTTTATCAAGGGAGAGACAATACTCAATCTTATTCTTATTGCTGTTGTGTTTCTTTTTATTCAGCAGATTTTGGTAAGTTGTCTACTCGCGGTAAATTATGAAAAACAGCTTATTTCAATCTATGGTATAATTACTTTGTTGTCATTTTTTGGTTATCTTATTTTTATTCAACCGTTCGGCAACATTGGCGCCGCATGGGTTCAGATGATCACCGGCGGCCTCTTGATGACTCTATTTGGTATTGTCCTCCATCGCGCCATCGCTTTTCGCGTTAATCTATTATTTATAGGAAAGATACTCATTGCGTCAGCGGCAATGACAGCGACGACGAGATTATTGCTTTTACTGCAAACGCATGTTTTTTTGATCGTATTAATTGCTCTCGCGGTCTACGGCATTTTTCTATACAGTTTGAAAATAATCGACAAAAATATGCTCTACGGGTTTTTGAAAAGAGAAATACAGTAGACTTAATAATTTATACAACAAGCAACGAACGACTAATTGTATTGTACGATCTACGGAGCAGAATCATTAAAAATGTAAAATGTAAATCTCAAAATATAAAATGACAGTGATAAAATATAAAATTAAATTTTAGTATTTATTTTTCTCATTTTGCATTTTACATTGTCATTTTGATTTTTGATTTTTGCATTTTAAATTTAAACATCGCGCCTGTTCATAATTAACCGAATAATCACGTCGTTGCGTTAGTGTAGTTGAAGTATTTTTAATCTAAAACGTATGCTTTTGACAATCTATACTGATGGCGGGGCGCGCGGGAATCCCGGACCAGCCGCGAGCGCGGCGGTTCTTTATGATGGCAAAAAAAAAGTCGCCGAACGCGGCGAATATCTCGGCGTTGCCACGAATAATGAGGCGGAATATCGGGCGGTGATTATTGGTCTCGAGGAGGCAAAAAAACACGGCGCGGACACAATCCATTTTTTTTTAGACAGCTTGTTGGTCGCCGAACAATTAAACGGCGCGTATAAAATAAAAGACGCGAATTTAGGAAAATTTTTTATCAAGATTTGGAACGCGCAACAGAGTTTCAAAAAGGTGACGTACACGCACATTCCGCGCGAAAAAAACAAGGAAGCCGACGCGCTGGTGAATAAGACGCTTGATCAGAGGAGATAGAGAATACAGAATGCGAAGTATGAATCAAGAATTATGGATTATCGCAAATGCAAAATGTAAATATCAAAATGTAAAATGATCCATCCTCCGTAGCAGTAGCAAATTTACACTAAAATATATAAATTTTTTCAGAAAATGCACGTTAAATAAAGTTGTTTATCGTCTAAGACTACTGCTACTGCGGAGGACGGGCAATTTAAAATGTAAAAATTTTAAAAAATATTAAACCCTAAACCGTTTTGATCATTAGAATTTAGATATTTAAATTTGTTCAGAATTTGGTGCTCGGGATCCGGAATTTATAAGAATAGGATTTATTCTTTTTGTATTTTGCATTGTCCATTCTCCGTAGTAGTGGTAATTTGTTTTTCCTCTCTATCGAGCCTATTATGCGATACAGTATATCTCTGGAATGAGATACTACGAAGGATGAATCATTTTGATTTTTACATTTTGATTTTTGAATTTGTTTTGAAGCGCCCCCATCGTCTAGCCCGGTCTAGGACACTGCGTTCTCAACGCAGGAACAGCGGTTCAAATCCGCTTGGGGGTAATAAAAATGTAAAATGTAAAAATCAAAATGCAAAATGAAA
>CAZVCF010000001.1:7790-15666 GCA_964626355.1 uncultured Gammaproteobacteria bacterium | reverse complement strand
TTGTGTGTTATTTCGTGAAAAAAATATTCTGTATGCTAAAATGGAAGATATATTGAGATGACTTGACGCAATGAAAGAAAAATACGAAATACCACAATGGATATGGTACGCACTTTTAACGGCAATTGTTTTGCTCGTCTATGGTCAGACGGTTTTTTTTGATTTTACCTATTTTGACGACCATGCGCTTATCCTTGAACAACAGTCTTTTTTAAGCGATTTCAAAAATATCGGCGCGATATTTTCTGATGACGTATTCAAAACGGTTGGCGGAGGATTTTATTATCGTCCATTGTATATCTTTTCGTTTATGGCAGACGCGTTTATTGGCGGAAGCAATCCGTGGATATATCATCTTAGAAATCTCGTTCTGCATCTCGCGAATGTTTTTTTGCTTTTTATTTTGTTCCGTGTTCTAAAAACGAAAAATGTCGCGGCATTTTTTTTCGCGGCGCTTTTCGCAACGCATCCGGCGCTTACGCAAGCGGTTGCGTGGATCCCGGGAAGAAATGATACGTTGTTGACGTTTTTCGCGCTCATTTCGTTCATTTTTTTTATTCAATTCGCGCGGCGAGAAAAAATATTGTTTCTCATTTTTCATTTCTTTTTTTTCGCATTAGCGCTTTTAACGAAAGAAAGCGCGATTGTTATCCCGATTATATGTCTTTTGTATCTTGTCTGTATACGAAATGATAATCGGCCATTTCAACAGTGGCGATACTTTTTGTGGTGGATTCCGATCGCGGTCGCTTGGTTTATCGTTCGTTTTATCGCGCTGGGAAATACGATCGGAGCGTCGGATACGAATATATTCGTTTTATTTCTCAAAAATATTTTCGCGGTTCCTCTTTACTTTGGGAAGATATTTTTTTTCCGAAATCTTGCTGTTTTCCCGATACTCTCTGGAGCAATTATATGGTTCGGTGTCGCAGCGTTTTTTATTTTTATTTTTTTCATCAGCGCGTTCGGGCGGGGTCAATGGAAGAAAATTTTATTCGGCATTATATGGTTTTTGCTTTTTTTGATTCCGGCAATCTTGAAACCGGATTTTACTCGCGCTTCAGATTTTCTCGAACACCGTCTCTATCTTCCAATAATCGGGATTCTGTTCGTTCTCGCGTCATTGCATTATGAAAAATTGAAAATAATCAGCGCGCGCGCTCGATCCGTTTTGTGCGGATTGTTTATCATATTTCTCGGCATCACAACAATCGTATACGCGCGCGATTTTAGAGATCGTTTGGCCTTCTGGCAGGCGGCAGTCAGGGACGCGCCATTGTCCGCGTTCACGCGCAATAATCTCGGTTCAATGTATTATCTCGAAGGATTCAAAGACAATGCGCTCAACGAATGGCTGAAGGCCGTTCAGCTTGATCCGAACGAGCGTTTGGTTCACGGCAATCTCGGGCTTCTCTATACAGAGCGCGAACGGTTCGCTGAAGCGGAGGAAGAATTTAAAAAAGAGATAGAATTGAATCCATTATACGATAACGCTTATTATCAGTTGGGCTTGTTGTATTATCAACAAGGGAAAACAGAAGAAGCATTATCGTTGTGGCGGAAAACGCTTGAGATCAATCCGTCCTATCAAGGAGCGTACATTAATTTAATTATTCATTATTATAAGAACGGCGATGCGGGGCTCGCTCGCGCGTATACGAATGCGGCGCGAATGCGAAACATCGCAATCCCGTCTCAAGTAGCGAGGATGGTGTATTTTTAAGTAGTTTCAGTCTTTTAATGCAATGATTCGGTTGTTTGGTTAATTATACAACGAATGCGATATTTAAATGCAAAATGTAAATATCAAAATGGAAAATGACAATGCAAAAATATAAAAATCAAATCATAAATTTCCAATGAATCAATTTTCAAACAATGTGATAAAAATTCCAAATCACAAGCACCAAATAACAAATAAATTCCAATTACAAAATCTAAAATTCTAAACCCTAAACAGTTTCATTTTTAAATTTTACATTGTCATTTTGATTTTTGATTTTTACATTTTTAACTTGAAACGTGGGCATCTTCAAAGGTTATGATATTCGCGGCGTGTATCCGACGGAATTATTTCCTAGCGCGGTGTATAAAATCGCCAAAATTTTCGTTCAGTGGTATCGGGGAAAATATCATCTCTCGACGAAACGTTTGATTAAAGTTTCTCTTGGACGCGACGCGCGGCTTTCGAGTCCCGCGTTGCACAAAAGTTTTGTGAAAGGACTGCGGGAAAGCGGCGTTGACGTGCGCGATCTGGGAATCGTGACAACTGACGAGCTTTATTTTTCGCTTAATCATTTAATGGTGGATGTTTCGGTTATGATAACCGCGTCTCATAATCCGAAGGAATATAACGGTTTAAAATTATTGATGCAGTCGCCGTCCACGAAAGAGGATTTTGTGCTTAATAAACATTTCGGTTTGCCGGATATTCAGATATCGTATGAAGATATGCAATGGCGCGCCGCGCGTGTTTCAAAAAGCGCGGTTAAGAAAATAAATCTTAAGAAACCGTATACCGATTCTATTTTTGATATTTTTAAAAAATATTTTCCGCATTTCGTTCCAAAGAAATCGGAAAAAATAATTATTGATTGCGCGCACGGTCCGGCATATCGTTTGTATTCGTCGGTTATTAAACGTGCGGGCATACGCGCGATGTATATCAATGAGATTCCAGACGGCAATTTCCCGCGCCGCGATCCAAACCCGATTATGCCGGGAGCAGTTCGCGAATTGCAGTCGTTGGTGAAAAAAGAGTGCGCGTTATGCGGCGTGGCAGTTGACGGCGACGCGGATCGGATTATTTTTATAGACGAGAACGGAAAATTCATTCTGAGCGATTTTATTCTCGCGTTATTATAACGTTATTTTTTAATGCGCCGCAACGCAGGCAAAAAATTGAAAGTAGTTTATAATGTTTCACAATCAAAAATTATCGCGGAGACTGTGGAAAAATACGGCGGCATTCCGATACGGGGAAAGACAGGACATACCTTCATCAAGGAAACAATGAAGAAAGAAAATGCGTTTTTGGGAGGGGAATTTTCAGGGCATTTTTATTTTCGCGACGCGAATTTTTACGAATGTCCGCCGTTGGCGATGCTCATCGTTATCGCGCTGATTCGCGAAAGTGGAAAAAAATTAAGCGAATTGGTCGCGCCGTTCGAGAAATATTATATCACCAATGAAATCAATATCCAATGCGATAATCGAGAAGAAAAATTGAAAAAAGTTGAAAAGATGTATTCACGCTATAAAAAAGATTACCTTGACGGCTTAACCGTATTCGGCGAAAATTTTTGGTTTAACTTGCGCCCGTCGAATACGGAGCCCCTACTGCGATTAGTCGTGGAAGGAGATAATAAGGAGATCGCGATTGAAGTAGCGAGACGAATACAGAATAAAATAGAAAATAAAATACGAAATGCGAAATGACAGTTAAATTTAAAAAATGAACAAAATCGTCCCAAATTTAAAAAATCGCCCTATACCCCTTATTTTATATGGCTTGTAGGGCGTCTTTTTTCGGGGACTGTCCCAAATTTAGAATTGAGCATAGTATGTCTTTTCATTGCACGCAAATAAAAATCGAATATGAAACGCTACAAAAGTTCGCGGATGAATTTGTCGCGGAATATCTCGCGGTCCGCGATTCCGGGGATTTTACGAAAGCGAAACAAATGAAAACGGAACTGAAACGAAAAAGGGACGCGCTCCGCGATGCCCTCTGGCCTTTCGAAGCTCTGTCACATCAAGAATTAAAAAAACAGTACGAAAACCAAAGAAACCTCTTACAACGGCTCAACATTTTACAGAAGGTATCAAATGGTTCAGAAGGCATTCAAGGCATCGATGGCAAAGAATATGAGGTGCCTTCATACGAGGAAATAAACCGAAGCATGCGCAAAAGCAGGGAATGGCTGAAAACAAAGACCGACCAAGGATTTATTCAGCTTCTCATCGTTCCGTTTGGCCTTCTACTAGATGATTTGATAGAGAAATATAAACAGGTTATTCTCCAGCACCACCGGAACGGCACACTCCTGGCAACCAAAGAAAATCAGACCGACCCGGACGAACTATTAGAATTGAACGAAAGCCAGCCGGTTTGGGTGTGGGGCGAATATGCAAACGCGGATGTAAACGACAACATAGTCTATTTTCCCAAAGCATTTGCATCAAAACACCATGGAAAAACCAAAAAAGAAGTACTGCAAGAAAATGGTGGTTGGACTGTCCTGTTTGTAGAAAATCTTCCCAACATACCACGACAAGGTAAAGGTATAGAAATCAAGGGACGAAAACAGCTCGAAACAGGTAAGACCCCGAATAAGTATCTTAAAACTCTGCAAACCAACGCACACTACAAAAACGAAACAGGCATGACGCCGGAAGAACAGATACTCTACGCCATAACCCATCTTGAACAGACGAATCAGGCCATAGACGGTTATCAAGGCAATCAAGGTAATGGTTCAGCCTCGTATCAAATAGGATCTTATTTCCCCCTTAGTTTTTCCGTTGGTGGTGTTGTGCCATACGCCTTCTGGGATCGCGACCATCAACAGACTGGCTTTGGCGAGGGCGATCCTGGTGGTCACCATCCTGTCGTTGGCGTCCGTAGTGCGGTGAGGATTTATTCTGTTAAATAATTTTATTTTGAAAAATGTTCCTCTCTATTATTATCGTTAATTACAACACAAAAGATCAGTTGCGCGCGTGCCTTGAGAGTATTAAAAAATATGGGATTGATGATCTGGAGACGATCGTTGTCGATAACGCGTCCGTTGATGAGAGCGTGGCGATGGCGCGATATGAATTTTCGTGGGCGCGCGTTATCGCGAACGAGAGCAATCTGGGATTCGCCGGAGGATGCAATAAAGGCGCGCGCGAAAGTAGCGGAAAATATCTCCTCTTCCTTAATCCAGACGTTGAACTTAAAAAAGATACGGTTAAAATTCTTATTGATTTTTTAGAGACAAATCATCGCGCGGGCGCGTGTGGACCGAAATTTACGCATCAAGGGAAAATACAATATGGCTATTATTTGAAACTGCCTTCGCTGATTCAGTTTATAGCGTTTGTCGCGTATATTCCTTTTAAGTATTTTCTCTATTTTTTGCATTTGAAAAAATATTGGATGGAACTCGATCTCGCGTCAACGCATTCGGTTGAGCATATTCCCGGATCGTGTTTGATGGTTCGAAAGAGCGCTTTTGAATCGCTTCGCGGATTTGACGAAAATTTTTGGCCGATTTGGTTTGAGGATGTCGATTTCGCGCGCCGTTTGCGCGACGCAGGATATTATCTGTACTATGTCGCAGAAGCGGAAATTGAACATCAGGGAGGCGGAAGCATCGCGCGTCTTCCCTCGGCAACGACGCGGCCATGGTATTACAGCAATTGCGTCCGTTATTTTAAGAAACACAGACCATTGTATGAATATCTTTTTGTATCGTTATGCGTAAAGGGATACCTCATCATAAATGCAAAATTAAAAAATCAAAATGGAAAATGACAAATCAAAATTTAAAAATATTGAAAGACGGGAATATTCTAACATTCTGCAGAATGTTAGAATATAAATAATTTTACATTTTGCATTGTCATTTTGATTTTTGCATTTTACATTTTGAATTTTTTATGTATCTCTATTCTCTAATGCCATTTTTTTATTTTATTATTTTTCTCATCGGACTCGTGATGGGCAGTTTTATCAATGCGTTTGTGTATCGGCTTCATAGCGGAGATTCATTGCTCGACCGTTCGAAATGTCCTGAATGCAAGCATCACCTCTCATTCATTGATTTATGGCCGGTCGTTTCTTTTCTCTTACTTCAGGGGAAATGCCGTTATTGCCGCAAAAAAATTTCAGCGCATTATCCGTTATCAGAATTGGTTATGGCGATACTTTTCGTGTTTTTTTTCTACCGATTCGGCGTTTCATCGAATACGATAGTTATGCTTTTTTTCGGTTTTGTATTATTTCTATTCGCGCTTGAAGATTTTTTGTATTTAGAAGTTGAAATCGCTTTTCTCGTGCCGATGATTTTTGTAGCGATCGCGTTGCGTTTTTTTGTTCTTCACAATTCAATCGGCGCGATTCTCTATGGCGTATTTTTTGGAGCGCTTTTTTTCTTCGTGCAATATCTGATAACGTCTGGGAAGGGAATTGGCATTGGCGACACGTATCTTGGCGCGCTCCTCGGCGCGATGTTCGGGTGGCCGCATATACTTATCGTTATTTTTATCGCGTATATTTTTGGCGGCGCCACCGGAATCATCCTTTTGTCGCTGAAGCGCAAAGAGTTGAAACAAATGGTGCCGCTCGCGCCCTTTTTGTCCGCAGGAGGACTGATCTACCTTTTTTATGGAGCAGAGATCGTGAAGTGGATAGAGAGATATTATATCTTTAAGTGAGGATTTTCTCGTTTAGCGAATCATAGATCGCTTATAAAAATGTAAAATGTAAATATCAAAAATTAAAATGACAATGCAAAATGTTAAAATGATAAATCTAAAGCACAAAGTGCAAAATCCACACTTGCTCCGCCAAATGTGGAATCCGGCGGGCAGGCAAAACAAACAATAAGTAGAGGCAAAAGCCAAAGTTCAAAAGTCAAAAGTCAAAAGTTTTTTAATTTTGAATTTTAAATTGTCATTTTGCATTTTGATTTTTACATTTTAAATTTGCATCGTTCATACTTCATAATTCGTAATTCCTTTACATGACTATTTTTATCACTAAACGAAAAATGCAGTCATTTAGTCTCATCGAAATGCTTCTCGTGATTTCGATTCTTGGTATACTCGCCAGTATCGTAACGGCTAATTATAGAACTGGGCAACGGAAGTGGGAGCTTATCGGTGAAACCGAAAAATTATTAAGCGTTTTTAAACAAGCGCAGATATATGCGTATGGAGGACGTTTAAATAATAGCGTTCGGCCCACAGCATATGGCGTGTATGTAACGACAACCAATTCATATTTTTTATATGCCGACACTGCGGGAAGCAATTATCAATATACGTCATCTGATACGATTATCACCACCTTTACGACTGCGTCGTATATTACTCTCTCGCCGACGTCAACAACAAATGATATCGCCTATTCTCTTCCACTTGGCAAAGTATATCGCAACGGAACACTTTTAGGGAGCGTAACAACGACTGTTACGATCGTGAATACGCAAGAGAATCGCACATCAACGATCATCATCAATGGCGCGTCAGGACAGATAGATGCGCAGTAAAAATTAGCTTCTTAGCTTATAGGTTTTTAGCTTTTTAGGAGGAGAAATTGGAAATTAATAAAATATCGATGTTAAAACGTCAAATGCCAATGGTCAAATGTCAGACCCTTGTCGAGCTTCTCGTTGCTATCAGTTTGACGGTGCTTGGCGTGAGCGCGATCGTCGGTCTCGCGGTTTCTTCGTTGCGATTATCCGGCGGTTCGCTTGAACGAGTCACCGCAGTTTCGCTCGCGCGCGAGGGAATGGAAATCGTCAGTTCAATCCGCGACAGCAATTGGCTTGATCCGGATCAAAGCTGGCCATTCGGTTTGAGCAACGGATCGTTTATCGCAAGCTATAATGATCTCTCATTCACCACAACGACAGGCGTAACGATTAGCAATACGCCAGTAGCAAACAGCGATTTTACCTCATGCTCAAATTGCGGACTTACCTATAGTTCCGCTACCGGTTTATACACGCACAGTGGCGGCGGTTCAACCATTTTCAAACGGGCGATCGTTATTAGTAACGGTTCATCAAGCGAGGAAAAACGAATCAATGTGGCGGTGCAGTGGATTGATAATATCGGTACGCATGTCATTGAATTAGAAAAAAGATTAACGAATTGGAAATGA
>CAZVCF010000001.1:0-7690 GCA_964626355.1 uncultured Gammaproteobacteria bacterium | reverse complement strand
AGCATTCTTTCATCCATTTTTATGGCAGTGATGGGAATTTATCTGTATAGTTTTTCAACGCAGCAAAAATCGTTGGGAACTTTAAATATTCAGGAGGACGGGCAATTTTTGATGAATATCATTACGCAGGATATTCGCACCGGAACAGTGAAGTACGATTATTATCCAAGCGGTCAAGTACATGCGGCGAACGGTTCTACCTCAACGCTCGCGTTAACTGTCGGTACAAGCACGATTGTGTACCAACGCGTCCCCAGCGGTTCGATTAGTGTGATACAACGAAGCAATGACGGCGGTTCGACTTTTCAAACGATGACGATGAGCACGCTCAATATCAAAAAGATGGATTTTCGCGTATATCCGATTACCGATCCGGCAGTGACGAGTTCAACGACCTATTACACGCCACGTGTGACCGTAGTTCTTGAACTTGATTCTACACGCGAAAAAGTCGGCGATCGAAGCGCTCGTTTACAGCAAACCGTTCCGCAGAGGTTTAATACGAGGAAGTAGGAATAGAAATTAGCTTTTAGGGGATTAGGAAATTAGGAACAAATGTAAAATGTAAATATCAAAAATCAAAATGACAGTGTAAAATATTAAAATTATTTTTGAGCTTGGTTGTTAAAATTGATTTTACTCTGTCATTTTGTTTTCACTTTTTTAATAGAGTACCTTGAATTACGAAATGCGCTTTCCTTGTCGTTGCGAGCCCTGAAAGGGCATGGCAATCTCGCGGATGGCTATAGATTGCTTCGTCGTTCCACTCCTCGCAATGACTAAAAATGGCATTTCGTAATTCAAGGTAGAGTATAAAGAAAAAGAGCGAAATTGGTGAAGTGGGCGAAATATTTTATTTAATTTTTAAATTTTTAACTGTCATTTTACATTTTGATTTTTGCATTTTGCATTTGTGATAATTCATAATTCAAATGAAAATTAGAAATTATCACCGCCACCTTTTTATTTTATTCCACCTTCGGTGGAATAGCATTATGGAGGGCGGGATCCCGTTGAAGCGGGAAAAATTGAAAATTGTCTCGCAGACAAAGGCGCCTGCCATCTCTTTGCTGTTGACGATCCTCATCATCTCTTCAATGCTGATGGCGGCGGTTTTGTTGAGCGATATGATTATGCGACAGGCGCAAGTGACCAAGGGATCGGAAAGCGCGGAGCTTGCGTATTTTGCCGCGGAAAGCGCCGCGGAACAGATCAGTTATGATATTTTTAAGAATTATCGAAATCCCGGTTCGTATACGTACGCAACTTCAAATTTATTAAACGGCGCGCAAATCGCAATGGATAGTCTTTCAATTGATTACAACGAACCGAATACGAGCAACCAAATAAATGGCACGAATCCATGGGACGTCACGCTTGCCGCGTCAACTTCTCTTATCTATAGTCTTGATTTAAATGGTGCGACCTATCCGGACACGTTTACGGTAACAAGCACGCAAGCGACGGGGAGCGAGGTAATTATTATGAAGTGGTTAAGAACAAGCACTTCGTCATGCACGAAAGGACAGGATTTGGATGTTGAATTGCCGGTGACCAGTGAGACGCTTGATACGACAAACTGTTATTATAAGTTGAGAATCAACAATAAATCTGGATCATCGCTAAATTACAGCATTACGCCGAATGACACGAACGATAACGAAAAGAGGCTCCCCGTAGGCATTATCATCCAAGCGTCCGGACAGTCGGGGAATTACCATCGAAAGGTGTATTTGACGTTCCCAAAGTGGCAAACGCTATAAAAATGAAAAATGTAAAAATCAAAATGTAAAATGACAGTGATAAAATATAAAAATAAAAAATGGTAAAGTTAGCAGTTAATTATGAATTTTGAAATTCAAAATTAATTTTTAATTTTGGGACAGTCCCCGCAAAGAAGTGCTCTAGAAGTCCTATCAATAAAGGATTATAAGTCGATTTTTTCAATTTGGGATGATTTTGTTTGATTTTGTTAGAACTATTGAAAATCTAGTATTAATTTATTATTGGTTCATTTTGCATTTTACATTGTCATTTTTCATTTTGATTTTTAAATTTTACATTCGTAGCCCATAATTCCTGATTTTTCTACCCACTACTCACTACAAACTACTACCTATCCTTTGTAACATTTTGCCACGTGCTGCGTCCTACTCTTTAATGGCAAACAAAGCTACAAAATCGATTGTTTTGGGGCTTTCGCGTCTCAAAACAGTTTACCCTCAATCTGAGTGGGAAAATGCCGCCAAAAGCGAGCTTTTGGCGCGTTTTTCAATGAATAGAGGAAATTTCTATCCGGTATTACAACCGGTTTTTATTGCTTTAATAGCATTCTTTGCGATTGTAGGCAGCGGAGTCGGCGTTTCTTCTGCAAGCCAGAAATCGCTTCCGGGAGATTCTTTATATCCAGTCAAGTTGCTCACGGAACGAGCGTTTCTTAATATGCCATGGAATCAGGAGAGGAAAACGGCGTTACGCGCGGAGATATTGCGCAAAAGAATCTATGAAGCGCAGGAACTTGGCGAGTATCAATTTTTACAGCCGGAAATCGTTCAGCAAGTCGCGGAACAGTTTAACAGTGATTTCAAAGAATTAAAGAAAGAAATCGCGGTACGCAACGGAAAAACGATTGGCGACAGCGAATTATTGAATGATAAAGGCGCGCTTCCGGTTGAAGACGGACGAGTTGCCCTGACTATCCTTAAGAATCCAGATCTTGAAAAGATGCTCAAAGACGCTGGCGAGTCGTTAGATGCGAATGATCTGCAAACAGCGTTCGCGCGAACAGAAGATATCGGTAAATTGGCGGCGGACGCGTCAAAGAAAAAAGAAAGCGTGAATATAAATCAAGAAGAGAATAAAAAAGAAATTCCACAAGAAAATGTTCAGGATAGTTCAAATCA
Organism: uncultured Gammaproteobacteria bacterium; assembly: GCA_964626355.1. Taxonomy (GTDB): domain Bacteria; phylum Patescibacteriota; class Patescibacteriia; order UBA2591; family CAZVCF01; genus CAZVCF01. The sequence goes on along the minus strand of CAZVCF010000001.1, from coordinate 4,787 downwards.
ACAGATTCAACAAAATGTAGCTCCGATTGAGCCAACGAAAAAGCCAGAGTCGAAGAATGTCAGCGGTGCAAAAAAATATACGAAAAAGAATCCATCAAAAAAATTAAGCGCGTCAGTTAAAGAATCGTTTGATTTCAATATAGATGTTTCCAAAGAAAGCAGATTTGGAGGATTTATGATTAAAGAGAAATAAGTAGAATTCGTCTCAAAAATAATTTCAGTCATCCTGAGCGAAGCGAAGGATCTCAAGAGATGGCTTGCATATGACCAACCAGATTCTTCGCCCCGATGACCATCGGGGTTCAGAATGACAAAAAAAGTTATTTTTAAGAATGGATTCTAGGGATGTTCGATAGATTTCCCGCGCCAATTTCGCGCAAGCGAAATTGGCGCGGGAAAAAGGTCGAACCATTTCTATCACTCTTTTTTGCGCGCATACCCGTTACGCATAAAAGAGCAGAAAGGTTTGATAGATGAGAAACGCTGTATTGCGAAGTTCGAAAAACGGGAAAGTCTATTATTTGTTTTGCAACTTCGCGCGATAAATGGCAGAATGCCGTTTTCGTTATCGGAATAGCAAAAAAGATTATATATTTATTGTTATTCCAAATACAATTTTCACAGCGTTTGTAAGAATTAATATTAATTATTATTGAGTACGTATGAATATATTTAAAAAGTCAGTAACTCTTCTCGTACTCGTGTCAATGTTCGCGTTTGTGATGCCTGTTTTGCCGACTCAAGCAGCCACCATTATGGATGGCGACTTGGTCAAGGCGGCAGGTAGTTCAGCGGTGTACTTGATACAAGGTTCAGAGAAGAGAGTATTCCCTCACTTTAATGTCTATTTATCGTGGGGATATCCATCGAATTTTTCCTCAGTGAAAAGCGTCAGCGCGTCTGATTTAGCGGCGTATACGGATGGTAATCCGGTGCCGTTTAAACCGGGCAACCTGTTCCGCGGCACTGCGGCGAGTCTTGGTGGAAAGGAAGCGTCAGCAGTATTTTATGTTGACGAATCCTATAAGCTCCGCGCGGTAAAATCCGCGGAGATTTACCAAGCACTCTTCAAGGATGCAAGTTGGTCGAAAGTTACCTGGGTACCGGATGATCTTTTAGCAAAGTTCGCCTATGAACAAGGCGCGTTAGTTGAATCTTCATCTGTGTATCCGAATGGCGCGTTGCTTAAATCCGGCGGAAAGTATTATCTTATTTCCGACGGAAAGAAACGCGAAATGAGTTCAGCCGCTTTAACGGCGAACAAATATAAAGTATCAGACTCAATCGCGGTTGATGATGTGTCTGGTTACGCCGCAGGCGACGCAATCGTCGGCGCGGAATCGGCCGTCGTGACACCGGGTTGGAAGAAAGCCGCGGTAGCTGCCGCTGGAAGTCTTATGGTCAGTTTGGCAGCAGACAGTCCAGCCGCTTCAACGGTTCCGGGGCAAGCAAAAAGCATCGGACTGTTGAAAATGAAGTTAACCGCGGGCGCGTCAGATGTTTCGGTTAATGGTATGACCTTTAAGAATGTCGCGGTAGGCAATACCAGCGATTGGAGCGCGTTATATTTATATGACGGCGCGAAACAGTTGAATTCTTCAGGGAGAACCATTACGAGCGATTCGCGAGAAGTCGAATTTCCGACTTTAAGCATTTCGATTCCAGCAGGTTCTTCGAAGTACATCTATTTGAAAGGAGACCTTGCGTCAACCGCGTCAGCTTCGGCAATTCACTCATTCCAATTGAAATCGATTTCATCGGCTGCGACAGTATCAGGCATTCCTCTTTCAGGATCGCAAATTACTGTTGGCGCGGTGAATATCGCGACAGTTGATATTACTGCGGGAAGTTCTCCGTCAAATCCAACTGTTGGACAGAAAGGAGTGGAAATCGCAACCTTCAAAATTACCGCTCCGTCTTCGGGCGATGCGAGTTTTGAACGGGTTGTGCTTACCTTCTCGGGAAGCATCGCGCGATCAGCGGTTACCAACCTCAAATTGTATAAAGACGGCGACTTATTGGCGTCAGCGGCAACCGTTGAGTCAAACGACACAGTTACGCTCGCGCTTACTTCTCCTCTTTCCATTCCAAAAGGCTATGCGCGCAATTTTAGCGTGAAAGCTGATTTGGGCGGAAGAACCGGAGAGACCTTAACCACAAAGATTGACGAAACAGGTCATATCACGGTCATAGACAGTCAATATAGTTTTGGCGCGAAAATCACGCTTGCAAGTGGCACAGCCGCCCTTACTATTGGCAATGCATTAACCTTGCAAGGCGGAAAGATTTCAGTTGCGGACAATGGTCCGACTGCATCTGATATACAACAGAATTCACAGGATATAACACTTTTGAATTTCTCAATTACCGCGGATAGAGCTGTTGAAGTGAAGAGATATATTATGAATTTCATCGTGGATACCGCGTCTATTGATGGCGCGAAATTTAGTGACCTTCGTTTGAAAGACGCTGATAGCGGCGCGACGATCACTTCGTTTTCCACGATTGTTGCAACAGGAACAAATTACACGGCAAGTGGCAATAATGAAAAAGAATCAACCGATAGTTTCTATTTAGCTGCGGGAACTGCAAAGAATTTGAGAATAACCGCGGATATCGCAAGCAATGCGAACGCGGGAGCTGGAATTAAAGTGAATTTCAGCGTTAAGGATCGCGATTCAACAACCGTTGAAATAAAAGACAATGCAACCGGCGATTATATCAATGCGTCTGATGTTGTCCCGCGAGATTCTTCAGATTATAGCGTTTATGGCGAATTGATGACGGTTCGCGCGGCAAGCTTAACAATGACAGCGGCATCATCGCCCAGTGGCGCTCAAACAGTGGTGAAGGGCTCGTCAAACGTTGAAGCGCTCGGCGTTGTATTTGCAGCCGGAACCGCTTCAGATATTAAAATCACCAAGATAATCGCGAAAGTGTATGCGTCTAATGCGGCAACATTTGCGACAAGCGTTGATCCGTTGGGCGTGGCAAGCGCGGTTAAATTGTATGATGACGCAGGAGCCTTAATCGCTGAAAAGAGCTATTCAGTTAGCTCAAATATCGGCACCGCAACCTTTGATAGTTTGAATGTGAATGTTGCAAAGGGCGCGTCAAAGAAATTAGTATTCAAGATCAATACTATTAGCAATTTGACTGCGGAACGATTTGCCGGAATTTCTGTTGACCTTGACGACGTGACTGCGTATGACAAAGACAATAACGCGCTTTCGTTCTCAAGCAATACGCCGGTGAACAATACGGTGTATGGCACGACAGCTCCGACAACCTACGCGGATGTAAAGACGTCAGGTTCGTTGAAAGCTGAACTTGCGGCAGACACTCCAGAAAGCGGTATTGTGATTGCCGGTTCAAGCGCGGTTTCAGTTGCGAAGTATAAATTTACTGCGCAGGACGAGCAATTCCGTGTTGATGACTTGACGATTAAATTAGAAACAGCTGGCAATGAAGGAAGTGTCGTGAAAGTAAAAGCGTCATACACAGGCGGCAGTAAAGAAGGTTTCTTATCAACAGCAAGCGGAACATCGTCAGTCACCTTGCGCGATCTCGGCTGGGTGATAGCGGCGAACGGCGCGGATTACCTTACGATATCAGCTGATTTGAAAGCAATTGATTACACGCAAACAGAATCAGGACGCTCAATCAAGTTGGCGATACAAGAAGGCTCCGACAAGTTCAAAGCTACTGGCACCTCAGGCGGTCTTGTAACTGATTTGTCAGGTGTGACTAACACGCTCTTCGGCAATGAAATGTTCTTAAGAAAATCAAAACCGATCTTCGCAAGCACGGCGTATAGTGGCACAGCTCTTAATGAAGAAAAGACTCTGTATTCATTTGGGGTTTCTGCTGATTCAGCTGGAGATGTTTCATTTAAACAGTTGACGTTTGAGACGACCGTTTCTGGTATCACTGTAAGTAGCTTGAAGTTCTATCGTGGCTCATTGCAACTTGTCGCAGGAACGGATATTAATATTCGTGTATCTCAGCAATCTGGCGCAGTAACTGGCGTTGCAACAGAAATTACATCAGATTCAGACAAAAAGATTATTGTCTCATGGTTGGACGGTAAAGAAGAAATTGTTGCAAAAGGCACGCAGAACGTATACACCTTAAAGGGTCTTTTGGCGGGCGTAGCTGCGGGAGATGCGATCTCTGTGAGATTAGCGGAAGAATTGAGCGGTTCAGATGGAACACAATCAACGTATAGCTGGCTTGATATAGCTTCAGCTACTGTTAACGGTATCGGCGCGTCATCTGGCACATTCAAGAACATTATCTGGTCTGATATGGCAAAAGGCATTAACCACAATTCAACGGACGGCTCAACAAGCGGTTCCGCGGATTGGGCGAACGGCATAAAGGCAAAAGAATTGCCAGGGGCATACTACACCTATTCAAAGACATCCTAGTTTCGTGATAGCATATAATCACCAGCAGTACGCGCACTAAAAGCGCGTGACCGCAAAAACGCAACAACCCCCTCCGAAGTACTTCGGAGGGGGTTTGCGTTTTAAGAAAAAGTTTAAGAGATCGGATCTCTTAAACTTTTATTTTATCGATTTGACAAAAAATATAATCGTGGTATTATAGAAACAGTTGTTCTATAAAATAAAAGAAAGGAAGAACGCTATGTCAAAACCAAAACAGATAGTGCTGTATATGGGTAGTTTTGATCCGATTACTAATGGTCATCTGTGGATGATTCAAAGAGCTTCGGAGTTATTCGATGAGGTGGTTATCGCTGTTGGCACGAATCCCGATAAGCG